>JAUNJS010000003.1:3675-32614 GCA_030533125.1 Eubacteriales bacterium
TGGAACGAGGACGGGAAATGCAAAGGGCCTGTGCATCCTGCAGGACACACAGCATTGTACATCCGGCTGAACTGGCACGGATGGCAGCTGTGCGATGATTACGAGGAGAAGGAGGAGGAAACCAATGACTGATGATTATATCCGCAGAGAGGATGCGCTTAAAGGGAAGAAGACAGGCATATTTGCAAACATAAGTTGCTTTGTATCCAAGCCGTGTGTGACGGTTGAGTATATCGAATCCCTTGAACCTGCCGATGTTGCTCCTGTGGTCAGGTGCGATGACTGCAAGTATCACGGTTCAAGAAGATGGTGCGAATTGCACAGCAGTGTATTCGATGATAACGCATTCTGCAGTTACGGCGAAAGAAGAGAGGAGTGAGCAGGATGGACAAAGCAAAAGAAATCAGCGCATTGTGGTCGCAGATAAAACCACAGATTGGAGAGTTGGTAAGGCTCTGCCATGAGGTGGAAAGCCATTATGAAGTCACGGCGGATGCATATCAGCGAGGGTACGAAGCAGAACTCAATGATGCATGGGAGTGAGCAGGATGGGCAGACTGAGAATCAAAGCGAAAAAGCGGCTGAGATGTCGTAGATGCAATGCTATGTATGGCGGTCAAAACTATTTTATCCGCAAGGAAGGTTATGGATGGGTATGCCGGAGATGCGGATACATTAAGACAAAGGAGGGAGCAGGATGAAACGGATAGCACCTACACTGGCATGCCTTATCCTTGTGCTGATGATCACGGCAACCATCGAGGCATCCACAGCCCAGAACGGCAGATATGTGGACGCCCAGGGGCACATCTACATCATCAAAAACGGCAAGCTCAGAACCGGATACTTTTACTACCACGGCAAGCTGTACTACGGGCATCGCACCGGCTCGAAGAAGTATCCGAAAGGCTCCTGCACTGCCGGAGACATGCGGATCCGCAACGGCAAGTGGTACGCCTTCGATGTTTACGGCAGGCGAATCGAAAAAGACCAGTACCGCATCAAAGGCCGGAACCGGAAAATCCTTGTTCTCGACATTCGGCACAAGAACAAAACCGTCAGGTACATATACGGCACCACACGCAGGACGCTCGGAACACGGTACTCAACCGCCGAAATGAGGATGCAGGAAGAAGACACTTTTGGCAGGTGGCGGACAATCGAGGGGATGCCGTTTTTGCCCGATTACGTGGACATGCAGAAATAGGAGGGAACCATGGGAAAACAGCGCAAACACAGGTCAGCCTACCAGAAGGCCTGCATGAGCATCGAGATTGAGGGCAGGAAGCAGTGCATGATGCTCTACGGAGCTGCCGGCCTTGCCCTCCGCAGGCATCACAATAAGGGCAGGCAGGCGATACTTAACCTCTTTGATCTGACTGGCGAGATCTGGCGCGACTGCGCAAAGACTAACAAGCACAGCATGATCGAGATGTGTTACCGCGAGACAGGCATCGAGATCCAGCGCGGTGATGGGAAGTCGTGGGAAGATCTCCCGTACCTTAATGCTTCACTGGATATGAGGCCGATGTCAAATGCGCAGATGGTATACATGCGCCAGCAGCAGGTCAAATGGGTCGCGCCACAGGTCATGGCGTGCATCATGGTCGCCCTGCATCGCAAGTATGGTTTCGGCTTCGACCGCTGTGCGAGAGTCTACTCACAGATAGATGCTATCCGCGGTGAGTACGGCAATGATCCGGAGGCGATCCGCGAAGCATGCAGGAAAGAGACCGGGATAAATGTCGAGGACGTATATACTCGCAAGAGGGAGGTAAAAGCAGTTGTTTGACTTTTTGAGTTATGTACGCGACACGGGGATGGAGATCAAGCTCCTTCCGCCTGGCAAGGGAGCCCTCATCCGCCTGGAAGTCCGTGATCCGGCTACCGGATACTACGAGAGGCATGATATCACCGACAAGGAGGCCGCTAAGTGCGGGAACATCGATGTATATACCGGTCATGTGCTCGACCAGATGGTTGCGAGGATCGGGAGCAAAAAGGCAACGCTCTACGCGAACAGGCATAAGGGAAACCAGAGACGGGACATCGAGAAGCTATTCAGGGGGGAATGATGACGCAGTACAGGATACCTAAAGAGACATCAAAGTACTTTGTACCTGGAGAGGTGTATCTGACAGTAGTCCATTTTTGCAGGCAGTATCCGTTATGGGTCTCTGAATTGAAGATTGATCTTGATTCAGGTCAGGCAATCGACTACAGCAAAGAACATGTCCAGACATCCAGCCAGTTCGACTCAACGTCAGAGTTGGCAATGCGCAGGGTGATGATCTCGCAGAAAAAACAGCTTGTTGACAGTGTGGCACGCGAAGTCGCAGGAAACATGAATGAATGGCTGGTGATGGGAGTTGGAAACGGGCTAACATTCTTTCAACTCAGAGATCGAGGGATGCCATGCGGGAAGGATATGTATTATAATATGCGTCAGAAATTCTATTATGAACTGTCGAAAAGGATTTAACCATGGGAATTAGAGAAGCCGACATAGACGGTATTGAGCATTACTATGATCCCAATGAAGGGAAAAGTGGACGTCGGGGAACTGAGATATTTGTTGTTCCGTGTTCGTTTTGCGGGGCAAAGATTCTGCGGAAAACTTATGGGAGAAACGCAAAGTATATCTGTGATGCTTGCAGAATCGGTCAAAAAGAAGATGAAAAAGTCGAACAGAAAAAGCGAGATGCTTTCGTCAATCAGCTTTATGAAACGATAACTACGAAAGAGGAACAGCGGTTTAACAAAGCCGTAGACGCCATTGCAAAACAGGTAAGGAACTTCGATTCATACGAAAAGGATATTGAGATTGCAAGACGTGGGCAATTTAAATATGGCAGTGTTCCTGAAGCAATGACGGCAATCCAACTGATTCATCTTGGTTATTCAATTATCCCACAGCAAAAGATAGGGAAGTATAGGGTTGACTTTTATTTGCCGAAAAACAAGATGGTGATAGAAGTTGACGGAGCTCTGTATCATCAAGATATGTTTAAGGGAGACAGGGAGGCAACAATTCAGTTTTCTCTTGGGCTTGATGTGAAAATCATTCACGTTCCAGCAGAAGCAGTCAGTAAGAACATTCACATTATCAATCGTATTTTGAGAAAACTGCCGTAATCACGGGACACATCAAGGTGTTATGATTGTATCGTTCAGAAAAACAGGAAGCCACTTTTCATACTTACCTCCTTTCTATCGGGGCGCAACACTGTCACAGGTGCGGCGCCCTTTTGCGTGCGGCTGCACGTTTTTGCTAAACAGTTGCTCGGGGTTCACCCGGCACGCGCAGGACGATAGCGCGTTATAAACTATGCCAGGCGGGTCGAAGGGCCCGCCGTTTTATTTCACACCATGGCTAACAAAACGAACAGGTCGGACCGCCAGCCCGGCAACAGAGGGGCGTTCGAGGCGGCGCGGCAGAAGATATTGAAGACGCAGACAGTCTGCGGGATCTGCGGAAAGCCGGTGGACTTTTCATACAGGTTTCCTCACCCGCTTTCACCTACTGTTGACCACATCATTCCAGTCAGCAAAGGCGGACATCCTTCTGACATATCAAATCTGCAGCTTGCGCATAGATGCTGTAACAGGCAGAAGGCAGATAAGCTGACAGAACCAAGACAGATGAACGATACAGATAAACTTGTACCGAATGATCTGCTTGAACAGCACTGCGATTGGAAAAATTACCGGTCAAAGCAGGGGGGATGACCCCCTCCCGGTAACGGCCGCCGTCAACCGCCGCTGTACTGCACAAAAAAACACACGGCAGAGGTGCCGGACCAGAAGAGGACCAGAAAATGGCTGATTACAAAGGCATGGCCTACCTGAAGCGCAAGCTCGCGGCCAAGAAGAGCCGGGTAGATTTGCGGTACAGGTATTACGAAATGAAGTTCATAACCAGGGATCTCGGCATATCTACACCGCCGGATCTCCGCAACTGGATCAGCGTCCTCGGGTGGTGCGGGCGCGCCGTGGACTGCCTCGCGGACCGTCTTTCTTTCCGCAGCTTCGAGAACGACGTGTTTGACATGAACGGGATCTACGAAGCAAACAACCAGGACATATTCATTGACAGCGCACTGCTGGGAGCCCTGATCAGCGCCTGTGACTTTATCTACATCACCGCGAATGAGTCCGGCTTTCCCCTTATGCGCGTAATTGACGGCAGGCACGCGACAGGGATCATTGATCCGACGACCAACATGCTCAAGGAGGGCTACGCGGTCATAGAAACAGATGAATGGGACCGGCCAGTCACGGAGGCTTATTTCATTCCGGGCGAGACATGGATCTACGAAAAGGGTGCCAGGGAGCCGTATATGGTTGCAAACGCAGCACCGTACCCTCTTCTTGTTCCGATCATCTACCGCCCCGATGCGGTCAGGCCGTTCGGGCACAGCCGGATCAGCCGGGCGTGCATGAACATCGTGCAGTCAGCGGTCAGGACAGTGAAGAGGTCGGAGATCTCTGCGGAGTTTTACAGCTATCCGCAGAAGTATGTCCTTGGGCTCAGCCAGGATGCTGAACGGATGGAAAAATGGAAAGCGAGCATGTCCAGCATGCTGCAGTTTGATAAGGACGAGGACGGCGATCATCCTTCGGTCGGACAGTTCCAGGCCGCAGCGCAGACCCCGCACACAGAACAGCTCCGCATGTTCGCCGGCCTGTTTGCAGGAGAGACAGGCCTTACACTTGATGACCTTGGCTTTCCTTCCCAGAATCCTTCGAGCAGCGAAGCCATCAAGGCAAGCCACGAAACGCTCCGCCTGACGGCAAGGAGGGCACAGAAGACTTTCGGTGTCGGGCTTCTGAACGCCGGGTATCTGGCCGCCTGCGTAAGGGATGATTATCCATACCTGCGCAATCAGGTGGTGCGCACAGAACTGAAATGGGATCCTATCTTTGAGCCGGATATTTCCTCGCTTTCAGGGGTCGGCGATGCTGTCCAGAAGATCCAGACGGCGTTCCCCGGATATTTCGACGAGGCAAAGCTGAAGGATCTGACAGGTATCTAATATGTCAACCAATGAAAATTCCGCGCAGGAGATCCAGAAGCGGTTCAACAAGCGGGTGTCCGCTGATCCTTATCTGAAAAAGCTGATGGAGAGGGTGGAAAACGGGTCTGCTACCTTTGCCGACGTGGATACATACGCCTGCCAGGTTGCGGAATGCTATAACACGGCGATCCACGAAGTGCTGGGGGATGTAGGCATCGAGGAATACCGGCAGGCCGCGCAGACAACGATCCCGAAAGGCTTTCATGCTCTTTACGACAGGGCAAGTGATTACACCGAACAGTTCATAAATGCTCAGCTTCAGGATGCCGGCATCGGCATGAAAGCTGTCCGCGCGGAGTATGACGCAGAAAAAGAACGTGATGTGACCGGAAAGATTCTGGAGCGGACTCAGGCGGCAGAGGAAATCTCCCAGGTTGAGGGTTTTTCCAACCTGCAGGTTGAATCCTTCGCGCAGAAAGCCGCCACGAACACACTCCAGAAAAATGCGGAAGTACAGAGCCGCGCGGGGCTGGAAGTCACCGTCACCCGGATCTATGATGGCGTGGGCCTTCACGACGGGAAGGATGAATGTAAGTGGTGCCTGGAACGCCGCGGCGAGAACATGCCATACAGTGAGGCATACGCAAAGGGCGCCTTTTCAAGGCACCCCGGTTGTCACTGCGAGATTCTGTACAAAACTGCGAAAGGGATTCAGAGGCAGACTGACTGGACGCATAACCAGTGGGAAGATGTGGCGGATGAGCAGGCACTGAAAATAAGACGGAGGTTTGCCGAAGAGGACTCAAGCCTTTCTGCGAGAGAAAGAATAAGTGTTTTAGAAGTCGCGCAGTCGCCCGGTGATGCTGTTAAACCACGTTCCATGTTCGGCGATTATTATGATTACAACGAAATTGATATAGATGACGAGGCAATAAACGCACTGCGTGGTTTAAAAGCTGCTGCAGACAAAACAGGATGGGAATATGGGCGCTCTCGCTGTGATGGAGTATGGTTAGAACCACACACAGACAATAAACATAACGATGTAGCAATCCCATATCTGAGTGATGCAAAAAATGTTGAGTTGTATCATTGTCATACAGACGAATCTCCTCCATCTGCTGAAGACATGAGAGCATTTGCCACTCCCTCAATTCAAAGAATCGGAGTGCTGTCTTGTAATGGCGACGGATGGATTATTGATATTGGCAGCGGCATAAGGCCTACAAAAAACGAATTAGACGAGGCTCTTGATTTGTGTTATAATCAAGCCAAGGACAATTTGCAAGGTGATCCAACCTTTTGGGAGTGGACGTACGAAGAACGATCATATATGCTTGTACGCGAGAGAATGAGGCTTGTCGCTAATTATTTTGAATGGGATGTAATGGGAGGTGTGCTTTATGAATAAATACGACAAGGCATTTGCCTCCGACATGTCGTCAAAGCAGGTTACTGCATTATACTTTAAATTGATTGATGGAGTGCGGTATGATGAGACGGCAAAGAAAGAACTTGATGATGCGCACATGAGAGCATGGAGACGCGCAACCAAGAAAGAGAATGAACGATTTGATCAAGCCCTGAAAGAAGGCTGCATCTTATGTATTGATTAAATCATTGCTTTTTTAGTTGCCCTGCACCGCCCCCGCGGTGCTTTTTTGATGGAGAAAAACACATGACTACGAGGAACAAAGACCCCGCCGCGCACAAGGAGGAATAACGCATGGACAGAGTCGGGAACAAAAAACCGACGGTGTCCGTGATTCTGCCTTATACAGATACAAAAGGGCAGGAGGCGATCGACCTCTATAACAGCAGTGAGCAGAACGCGCTGGAATGGCAGGAAGCTCTCACCTACGATATTATGGCCGTGGACGGCGGCGGCCTGTGGGTCCACCAGAAATTCGGGTACTCCGTACCAAGACGCAATGGCAAGTCGGAAATGGCTCTTGCGCGGTGTATCTGGGGACTGAAGAACGGGGAACGCATCCTGTATACGGCGCACAGGGCAAGCACGGCGCATTCCATCTGGGAGCGGCTGGGCCGTCTCTGCGCGAAGGTGGACATATTGATAGATTCATCGTTCAGGGCGTTCGGAAAAGAGCATCTGTACTGTTCGAACGGCGGGATCATAGAATTCCGTACGAGGACGTCCACGGGCGGCCTTGGCGAGGGATATGACCTGCTGATCATCGACGAAGCGCAGGAGTACACTCCGGAGCAGGAGACCGCTTTGAAATACGTGGTAACGGATTCGGCAAACCCTCAGACGATCATGTTCGGCACCCCACCGACAGCGATCAGCGCGGGGACGGTCTTCCCGAACTACCGCAAGCACGTCCTGCAGGGCGGCGCGTTTGAATCTGGCTGGGCGGAATGGTCCGTCGACAAAATGACGGATCCATACGATGTTGACAGCTGGTACCTGACGAACCCGTCCCTCGGGACGATCCTGAAGGAGCGCACGATCCGGTCAGAGATCGGGGACGATGCTACGGATTTCAATATCCAGCGCCTTGGCCTGTGGATCAAATACAACCAGAAGTCCGCGATCTCCCGTAATGAGTGGGATGCCCTGCAGGTGGAATCACTGCCGAAGTTCACCGGCCAGCTTTTTATCGGGGTGAAGTTCGGCATCAAAGGCGATAATGTATCGATGTCTGTTGCGGTCCGCACCAAAGACGGGAAGATCTTCGTCGAAGCGATAGGGTGCAGGCCTGCACGCGCCGGTGTCGACTGGATCGTCAGTTTTATCGCCGCAGCCGATGTCCGCAAGGTGGCTGTCGATGGCAAGAACGGGACGGCTATCCTTGAGGACGCCATGAAGGAGGCGCGGCTGAAAAAGCCGGAAATCCCTACGGTGGCGCAGATCATCAAGGCCAATTCCGTTTTTGAGCTTGCATTGTCCCAGGCTACGCTGGTGCATATGCACCAGTCAGCGGTCATGCAGATCGTCAGCAACTGCGAAAAGCGGAGCATAGGCAGCGGAGGAGGGTTCGGATATCAGTCGAGTCTGGAAGGCGCGGACGTCTCCATACTGGACAGCATGATACTTGCCCACTGGATCTGTTCAGAGACAAAGGCAGAAAAGAAAAAACAAAGGATCGCGTACTGAAAGCACCGGCTGTTCGGTGCTTTTTTAGTGCATACATTACGGATACCACCCGGAAAGTGGGGAAAGGAAACACAATGGCAGAGTTTGTACCGATTAATACACAGGAAGAGTTTGACGCGGCGATCAAAGAACGTCTGAAAAGGGAGCGCGAGGCACAGGCCAAAAAATATGACGGCTGGATATCCCCTGATGACCAGCAGAAGCGGATCAGCGAATACGACAGGCAGATCAAGGCACTGCAGGACGCTGCCGCAGAGGCAGAGAAGACCATCGCGGAGAAGGACGCGAAGATCGCTGAAGGCGCGAAATACAGGACCGACCTGGAGAAAACGAAGATCGCACTGGCGGTAGGGCTCAAGATCGACTATGCCGACAGGCTCCGCGGGGAGACGCCGGAAGAGTGGAGGAAGGATGCGGAAACGCTCGCGAAGGACTTCGCGGCATCGCACCGCACCGCGCCGCTCGGCAATCCGGAGGGAGCCCCGGCAGGAGGGAAAAACGATAAACGCGCGGCAGAGAATGCCGCTTACAAGTCAATGCTCGGCAGCATTGATTCTGCCAAGCAGTAAACAGGGGCTGAGCCCCGGAAAGGATTACTATCATGGCACTTAGCAAAGGCACACTTTTTGATCCGATTCTGGTCACCGAACTGATCGACGGCGTAAAAGGCAAGAGCTCGCTCGCGCAGCTGTGCGGGCAGGAGCCTGTCCCCTTCAACGGCCAGAAAGAATTTGTATTTACAATGGGCTCCGAGGCCAACCTTGTGGCCGAGAACGGCGCGAAGCCTGCCGGCTCGGTCGCGCTGGCGCCCGTGATCATCAATCCCGTGAAGATCGAATACGGAGCGCGCGTATCCGATGAATTCATGTATGCCGCGGAGGAATCCAGGATCGATATTCTCAGGAGTTTTAACGACGGCTTCGCGAAAAAGGCGGCAAGGGCTTTGGACATCATGGCTTTCCACGGCAAGAACCCCCGCACAGGGCTGGTCTCCGCGCTCCTGGGAACCAATTACTTCGATGTCGGCGTACAGGCCGCTTACGAGGGCGCTCTTTCCAGCGGGCAGGACGCAAATGATCTCGTGGAAAACGCGATCGGCCTGATCGGTGAGGGATATGACGCGACTGGCTTCGCAATGGCCCCTTCCTTCCGCACAAAGCTGTCCAAGCTGACCCTTGGAACCAATAACAAGCAGCCCCGTTTCCCTGAACTGGGATGGGGCCGCGCACCGGGTTCCATCAACGGCCTGCCCGTGAGCGTCAACAGCACTGTGAGTTTCGGGAGTTCTACCGATTACGGCATCATTGGCGATTTTGAAAATGCTTTCAAGTGGGGCTATTCCAAGGAGATCCCGCTGAAGGTGATCGAGTACGGATGCCCTGACAATGACACCGAGGCCGGTGACCTTCAGGGGCATAACCAGGTATACCTCCGCTGTGAGCTGTATCTTGGCTGGGGCATTCTGGACAAGAACGCTTTTGCCCTGCTCCGCAGCGGCGCGAAGGGCGCGACTGGCGCAACCGGCGCGTAATTAACGCAGAAGAGGGAACGGGGGATAAGTGATGAGTAAGGTTCTGTTTACCAGCCGCCGGCCGCTGGGCCGGTGCGAGAACATTACGGCGGTATATGACGCGTATGACGGAGAGAAGGATTTCATTCTGGAAAACTGGCGGAATCCTTCTCCGCGCATTTTTTCCGGCGGGTATTCGCTTATGGTGGCGGATGAGTTCTGTCCCTGGTCTCCCGGAAAGAGCATACTGATCGGACACGGGATATCCGGAGGGAAATCCTACGGACTGTTGCAGCCGAATCCCTATCACACTGCAAAGAATGCCCGTTTAATCGATTACGTAGTCTGCACGAGCGAGGCGACTATATCCCTTGAAGCAATGCAGAGCGGCGTACCCGATTCAAGGGTGCTGCCGCTCGGCATGCCGAGGACAGACGCGTATTTCGGCAAGAAGAAAGGCGACGGCGGCACGTTTCTCGCCGGGAAACGCGCCTACCTGTTCGCACCGACATTCCGGAATCCGCACGAGCCGCCAATGCCGGAATACGACTGGAAACTGATCGACAGCATGCTGACTGACGATGAGGTTTTTGTCGTTAAGCCGCATATGGTCACAGAGCATATTCTGGAGGGTAAATACAGGCACGTTGTGGAAGCTTCAGCCATGGAGCCTTCCGGGCCATACCTGATTGACTGTGACGTCCTGATAACGGACTACAGTACGATCATGCTGGATGCGCATATCCTCAAAAAGCCCGTAATCCTGTTCGAGAAGGAACCCGGCTTCGTTGGCCGCCGCGGGCTCTGGCTTCCATATCCGGACGGTTACGCGTCCAGATACTGCACGATGGAATGCGAACTGATCCAGCGCGCAAGGGCGGCCAACGGGCAGAGGGAGCTCGATATCCTTTGCCGCGAACGGACAGCCGGCGCGTGTGACGGGCACTCTACAGAGAGGGTTGTCAACCTGATAAGGAGCATTGCATGAAGATACTGATCGCTGTACCGACGTTCGAGACGATCTTTCCGGACACGTACAAGTCAATATGGAATCTGGACAAGGGCGGCCACGAGGTCGCCTTTGACTTTGTGCGCGGATATGACTGCGCTACGGCACGTAACAGGATCGCGCAGAAGGCAATAGACGGCAGTTATGATTATGTGCTCATGGTCGACAATGACGTTGTCCTGCCGCCGGATGTCCTTGTAAACATGCTCGACGATCCGGTCGATGTATGCCTGGGCTATTACGCGCACAGGAACTCCGACAACAGATACACCGGAAGGGTTTCCGCCTGCAGGCTGAAGGGGCCAGATGGCGGGATATACTATAACTATCCGCTGGAATCCGAGTATACAGCACAGGAAATGAATCAGCTTCGCACAGAGGGAAAGAAGAAGATCGAAATCCACGGCGGCGGGATGGGATGTGCGTTGATCCGCGTGGATGTTTTCCGGCGCATTAGGTATCCGTGGTACGACTGGGTTAATTATGACGATGGCAATCGCGGGATGCTGTCGGAAGATCTGTATTTTTGCGAAAGATGTAAGGACAAAAGAATCAACGTTTACACAGACACAAGGGCCGGCTGCGGACACCTGCTCCGATATGTACAGCGCCCGGAATAAGGAGCCGGAAATGGCTGATTTTGCAACGCCCGCAGATGTGCAGGCGATCACCGGAAAGACATATACAGAAACCGAGCTCACGCGGATTGGTGCCCTGCTCCCATTGATTTCCGATGCCCTGAGAAATGAAGCCGCCCGTGTCGGGAAGGACCTTGATGCTATGGCCGCAGCCAGTGGCACATATGCCAGTGTAGTCAAGATGGTCACGATTGACGTCGTCGTCCGCGTCCTCCGCCAGTCACAGGAAGGCGAGCCGCTGTCCCAGGAATCACGGGGAGCGCTCGGGTATACGTGGTCGGGCACCTATGCCATCCCTGGCGGCGGCATTTCCGGCGCGATTATGCGCAACGACCTGAAGCGCCTGGGGCTGAAAAAACAGAAGATCGGGGTGATTGAGTTATGGGATCTGGACTCCACGGAATAACGGTTACCTTGTATGAGAAGACGGAAACCGGCATAGACGGTTTTGGCAGGCCGATATATGAAGAGACGCCCGTACAGGTCGAAAACGTCCTTGTAGGGGAACCTTCCACGCAGGAAGTCATTGATACGCTGAACCTGACAGGGAAACACCTTGTTTATACGCTCGGGATCCCTAAAGGGGACGTGCACACATGGACTGATAGAAAGATTTGTTTCTTCGGGGAGGCATTCCAGGCGATAGGATTTCCCACGCAGGGGATTGAGGATTTGATCCCGCTCAGCTGGAATAAGAAATTGAAGGTGGAGAGGTATGGGTAAGATCAGGTTTGAGCTGAACAAGGAAGGCGTCCGGGAGCTTCTGCAGAGCCGTGAGATGCAGGACGAGCTCGCGGCACAGGCACAGAAAAAGGCGGCTGCGGCAGGGGACGGCTACAGCAGTGATGTCCATATCGGGACAAAGCGTGCATATGCCAACATCTACCCTTCGACTAAGGAAGCCGCGCACGACAATTATGAGAACAACACGTTGGAGAAGGTGATCCGGTCATGATTGAGGTAACAGTATTAAATTATCTGTCTGGTGCCGTCAGCGTCCCGGTATACACAGAAGTCCCGGAGCACCCGCCAGATCGTTTCGTGGTGATAGAGAAGGTCGGCGAGAGGATCCGGGACTATGTCCGCACGACTTCGATCGCAGTACAGTCCTACTGCCTCTCGAGCCTGTACGGAGCGGCGTCCCTGGACGAAACCGTCCGCGAAGCCATGAACGAAATGGCGGCCTGTCTGCCGAATATCAGCAGGAGCCATATGGAATCCAATTATAATTTCACAGACACGCGGACAAAGCGCTACCGCTATCAGTGTGTCTATGACATCACATATGTAAAGGAGTAAGACATGAGCAACAATACGGCAAATGTTACTACCGGCAAGCCGAAAGTCGGCGGCGCTGTTTTTACCGCACCCGCCGGGACAACGCTTCCGACGTCTGCAAGCGCGGAGCTTAACAGCGCTTTTGTGTGTGTCGGGTACTGTTCGGAGGACGGCCTTACGAACAGCAATTCCCCGGAGACCTCCACTGTAAAAGCATGGGGCGGCGATATCGTGCTTGTGACGGAGTCTGAGAAAAAGGACACCTTCAAGTTTACCATGCTGGAAGGGATGGATCCCAACGCCCTGAAAGCGGTATATGGAGACAGCAATGTCTCCGGCGATATTTCCACCGGGATCACTGTCAGGGCGAACAACGCGCTGCCTGTGGCGCACGTATGGGTCTTTGACATGCTCCTGACCAACAACACGCCCAAGCGCATCGTCGTCCCGAACGCCATCGTCAGCGGCGTGGACGACATCGAGTATAAGGACGGGGATCCTGTGAAATACGGCATCACGCTGACCGCAATGCCCGGCGGCGAGAGCTTTGGTTACGATACGCATAAAGAGTATATCGGGCCGACCGGAGCAACCGGGGCAACCGGGGCAACATCCTGAAGGAGGACAGCATGCTGATCACAGGCATCACAAGCACGGGCTTCGAGTACGAAGTCGACAAGGAAGTCCTTACGGACTTCGAATTCCTCGAACTGCTCGCGGACGTTCAGGCCGGCGGGCAGAACGGCATGAAGGTTTTCGCCATGATCCGGAAAGCCCTCGGCGAAGAGCAGAAAGCGCGGCTCTGTGACCACTGCAGGGCAGAGAGCGGACGTGTCCCTCTGGACAGCGTCACGAACGAAATCACGGAGATATTCAGCGCGCTCGGAGAGAATCCGGAAACAAAAAACTGATCACCCTCGCCGCGATGCTGTCCGCTGACCGCGACGCGCTGGTCTGCGATCTCGCGGAGACATATCATGTGCTTGATATGTGGGCGCTGCCGGTGCCGCTGCTGGCAACGCTCGCATCCGGCCTGAGGGACGATTCAAGAATAAAAATGCGCATGGCGGGGGTAAAGCACATCCCCGCTGTTTTTGTCCTCCCGCAGATCCGCGATCAGATCGCCTGCGTGTTCGCGAAAAAGGGCGAAAAGCCCAGACTGCTTACGGAGATCATGACGCGGGCAGAGAAAAAGGAAACCAGGGCTGCGAGGACATTCCGGAGCGGAGCGGATTTCGATAAGGCGTGGAAGGCGGCCGTCAGGAGTTTAAACAATGGCTGAATTAGGGAAAGCATATGTGCAGATCGTCCCGTCTGCAAAAGGAATATCCGGGGCAATAGAAAAAGTCCTAAATTCCGGCGTGGCTGACGTTGGAGGAGCTGCCGGCTCGACCATAGGCGGCAATATCGGAAGCTTCGCAGTTAAAGCCGTCGCGGCCCTCGGAGTCGGGAAGGCGATCAGTGATTCCATCTCAAACGGAATGGACTTCGAGAACGTTTCCGCGAAAGCCTCCACCCTGTTTTCCGGAACCGCGGAAGAATTCAAAAACTTCCAGGATGAAATCAAAGGGATTTCCGACGCCACGGGAGTCGCGGCATCCCAGCTGATGGAGGCGGCCTATAGCGCGGAATCCGCTTCCGTGCCGATGGGGAACCTCGGCAGCATGATTGAAGCATCCTCAAAGCTTGCCGTTTCCGGCTTCACGGACATTGACACTGCCCTGAGCGCCACGGCTAAAACCATGAACGCGTACGGCATGGTAACGGACGACGTCAACGCGAACAACGAAGCCATGGAGAAGGTCCAGCGCGTCCTGATCCAGACGCAGAACAAAGGAATCACGACCGTCGGAGAGCTGGGCGCGTCCCTGGCGAACGTCACTCCCACGGCGGCGTCCGCGGGCGTTTCTTTCGAACAGGTCGGCGCAGGGCTTGCGCTCATGACCGCGAAGGGCACGCCGACCGCGCAGGCCACAACTCAGCTGCGCTCCGCCATCGCCGAACTGGAGAAATCCGGGACAAAAGCGTCTGTGGCGCTTGAACAGGCGGCACAGGGAACTGAGTATGCCGGAATGTCCTTTACCGAAATGATGGCCTCCGGCGCCGACCTCAGCGACGTAATGGACATGCTGCAGCAGTATGCGGACGCGTCAGGGCTCTCCATGCTTGACTTGTGGTCATCGATAGAGGGCGGCAATGCCGCGATGGCGATCGCTTCAGATGTTCAGACATTCAAGGATGACCTTGACGCTATGGGAACGTCGGCGGACGTTGTTGGCGACGCGTACTCCACTATGTCAGAGACAGCGAGCTTCAAGCTCGAAAAGCTGAAAAACACACTGACGAACATGGGGATTGATGCGTTTGCCGCAAGCGCAGATCTTTTTACGGCGGCCCTTGAAGGGCTGCAGACGGTAATCGACCTGGTGTCACCTTCTGCGTCAGCCCTTGGTGACGCGTTCATGACTTTCTTCGCTGTACTGGTTGATAATCTCGCGAACCTTTTCGGCATCGAAACCGGGTTTTCCACAGCGGAGACCGCGGCCGGGCTCCTGAACGCCGCGATCGGCACACTTACGGACGTCATCTCGTTCCTTACTGAAAACATGGACACAATCCTCCCGATCATTTTGGGCGTAGTCGGGGCGTTTACGGCGATGCAGATCGTATCGACAATTATAGGCCTCATAACAGGGGTCGCCACGGCGCTCGCTCTGATCCTCAGCCCCGCGGGGCTGGTCGTTGTCGCGATTGCCGCTGTGATTGCCATCGGGGTCACGCTGTATAAGAACTGGGACAAAATCTGTCAGTGGGCGGGAAAGCTCAAGGAGACTGTGTCTAAGAAATGGAATGATCTTAAAGCAGCTGTGTCCAACACGGTTGAGAATCTCAAAAAAGCCATCAAGGAAAAATGGGACGCGCTGAAAACTGCCGTTTCCGATACGGTCAATGGGATCAAAACCGCAGTAACCGATAAATGGAATTCTATTAAAGAAGGCATTTCAGACACGATAACGAGCATTAAAGAAGGCGCGGCGGAGAAGTTCAACGCGTTCCGGGAAAATGCCGTCAATGCCTTTGAGAATTTCAAGGAATCTGCAGGGGACAAGCTGACGGCCGCAGACGAAAAAGTCCGTGAAGTCATGGGGCTGATCACCGGGCGCGCAGATTTCGAGTGGAACCTGCCGGAGCTTGGCGATACTCCGCTCGAAACCGCCCAGAACGCTGTCGAGTGGTTTGTTGACGGCATTCTGGACATCATCGGTTTCGACTGGGAGCTTCCTGAAATTGACACTTCAATTATCGACAACGCAATTGATTTTGTCAGCGGCGCGATTGATACCATCAAGGGGCTTTTGGACTTTGACTGGTCGTTCCCGGATATTAAGCTGCCTCATTTCTCATGGGAGTGGAAAGACATCGGCGGGATTGTCTCCGTCCCGTCAATTTCGGTTGAATGGTATGCAAAAGGCGGCATCATTGACGGTGCATCACTGATCGGAGCAGGCGAAGCAGGCCCGGAAGCGATTATCCCGCTTTCAGGGCAGTCAAAGATGAGGCCGTTCGCGGAAGCGATTGCGGATGAAATGGAAGCCGGCAGAGGAGACAGCGAGGTCGTCGCGCTCCTGAAAGAATACCTTCCGCTGCTCGCGAGCATGCAGATGGTGCTTGACAGCGGACGCCTTGTCGGCGAACTGGCGCCTGCCATGGATGCCAGGCTGGGCATTATCTCAGCAAGGAAGGGGCGGGGGAATTAAACATGAGTGGAGGAGATCTTTACGGCGTCTGGTTCGATAATTATCACACGTTCGACTGGGGGCTTTACATCGTCGACCGCCAGGAGAACAAGCCGCCGGAGCCAAAAATCTATACAGTAGACGTCCCCGGAGGGAACGGCGTTATAGACGTGACAGAGGCCGTGCTCGGCAGCGTCGCGTATAATAATCGCGAAATCACATGCGAGTTTTACATCATTGATGAGAATGTAAGGAACTGGGCAACGCTGTACTCTGACATCATGGCAGCCATCCACGGGCGGAAGATGCGGATCGTGTTCGACGACGACCCCGGATACTATTATGTTGGACGCGTATCCGTCACAAACTGGAAATCCGGCAGACGGCACAGTATCCTGACGGTCACCTGTGACTGCGAGCCGTTTAAGTATCTGATCAACGCCTACGGCGATGACTGGCTGTGGGATCCGTTTGATTTCGAGTACGGGGAAATCCTTGATGATACAAAGACAGTAAATAGTTCTGCTGTCGTAACGCTGGAAACGCTTAAGATGCCGGTTACTCCAACTTTCCGGGCGAACAAGGCGATGACAGTGGCTTATCTTGGGAAGACATATTCCATTCCCGCGAACAAAGACATAACATTTTATGACCTTGTCCTGACTGAAGGGACGCACAACCTGACTTTCAAGTGTTCCGGGACCGGAACGGTAAAGATCATGTTCACAAACGGGGTGCTGTAAATGTACACAGTAACATGCGACGGTAAAATCCTGATGGATTTCAAAAGGCATATCGTGCTGACAAATCCTGTGCTCCAGGTAGCGGAAAACGCTGCGGGGAGTTTCCAGTTTGATATTGCACCGGATCATCCGCTGTATGACGAAATCGAGATGATGGTCTCGGAGATCATTGTATATGCAGATGATGTTGAAATCTGGTCCGGGCGTCCGGTGGAGCAGCATACATCTTTTTTAGGTATGCGCTCCATTTACTGCGAGGGTGCGTTGGCATATCTGTGCGACACGATCCAGGAACCGTCAGAAACGCATGACGACAGTGCGTACAACGTGCAAAATTGGTTTACAGCACGACTTAACAACCATAATTCGAAAGCTCCGGATAAGCGCAAGTTCTATACCGGGACGGTGTCTGTTGTTGAGCCGGACACGCTCTTCAGATACACCAATTATGAGAATACGCTGGAATGCATCAATGAAAAGCTGATCAAGCGTCTCGGCGGCCATCTCCGTATCCGGAGGCGTTCCGCGGGCGGTTTCTTTCTGGATTATCTTGCGGATTATCCGCGCACATCTGAACAGACGATCCGTTTCGGGTTAAACCTTCTTGAATATTCAAAAACGCTCACGCGTGCGGACATCGCCACAGTCTGCCTGCCTCTTGGGGCAAAACAGGAAGAAAAAGATTTTGCAGCGCTGGAAAAGTATCTGGACATTAAGAGCGTAAACAATAACTCGCCATACGTGGAATCAGCAGAAGGCGTTGCGACATTCGGGCGCATCATCAAGGTCGTACATTGGGATGATGTGGCAACCGCGCAGAATCTCAAGACGAAAGCGGTGGCATGGCTTAATGACGCGCAGTATGACGATCTCAAACTGGAAGTCAACGCGCTCGACTTCCATCTTGCGGATGATTCTGTTCCTGCTATTCAGCTTCTGGACATGGTGCGCGTTGTTTCGCCTCCGCATGGGCTTGACAAGTACTATCCCGTCACAGAGCTTAAAATCCCGCTCGACAATCCGGCAGGTGCGGTCTTCACGCTTGGAACGTCTGATCGTGTTTCCCTGACAACAAAGACCAACAGCAGCCTCACCGCCCTTAACGATGATCTGGAAACAATTCCATCTGCTGTACTTTTGCAGGCAAAAAAAGCGGCATCCGATATGATCAAGTCCGGTGAATTTGGCGGACATATCGTGGTTCTGCCGAACGAATTGTATATTACCGACAACGAAGATATTAACGCCGCAAAGAATATCTGGTGTTGGAACATGGGCGGACTCGGCTTTTCCAGCACTGGAAAAAACGGTGAGTACGGTACGGCAATTACGATGGACGGCAAAATCGTTGCCGATTACATTACTGCCGGACTTTTGTCTGCCGACAGGATGCGAGGCGGCACGCTCAGGCTTGGTGGCACGGCGTATAAAAATGGCAGCCTGAAAGTATATAACTCATCTGGAATCGAAATTGGTTCGTGGGGAGTTAACGGAATAAAAGTCAGTGCCGGAAGAATTGAAGGTGGTACAATTCAAGGCGCGACAATCAATGTCGGAGGCTCGAACAATTCCGAAGGTACGTTAACCATACACAATACATCCAGCAAAGTCATTGGCAGTTGGACTAAAGACGGAATAACAGTAAGTTCTGGATCGATTAACGGAGCGTCCATAATTGCAGGCGGGACCGCCAACGGGCAAATCACCATCAAGGATGCATCAGATAACACAATCGGCAGTTGGAACAAGAACGGTATCTCGGTTAGTAAAGGCACTATCTCTGGCGGCACTATTGACGGGGCTACGATTCGGGCTGGCGGTAGTAACAATAAAAGCGGACTTATAATTGTTAAGAATGAAAAAGATGTTGAGTGTGGAAGATGGGATAGTGGCGGCATAACTGTCAAGAAAGGATCAATTACAGGAACAACGATTTCCGGCAATACCATCTCCGGTAACACTATTACGGGCGGCACCATTGAAGGTACAACAGTTAAGGCTGGAGGAGACCGGAATGGCAGTATCTATGTTTATGATTCCGGTGGAGTAGAAATAGGACACTGGAATAAATCCGGGATCAGCGTGAAATCCGGCTCAATCACAGGCGGATCAATTAACGGGGCAGCAATCACAGTCGGGGGTAAAAATAATGGCTCAGGAACGATTGTCGTAAAGGATGCAGATGGGAATACGGCTGTTTCGCTTGGACAGGCGGGAGTAACTATTAAAAAAGGTTCAATCACAATCGGATCAAAGTTTTCTGTTGCGGCTGACGGCACATTAAACGCGGTAAGCGGAACCTTTAAAGGCACAGTTACAAGCTCAACAATATCCGGCGGAACTGTACTTGGAGCAACGATAAAGGCTGGAGGTTCCGCAACTAAGTCTGGCAAAAACGGCGTCATTCAGATCTACGACAAAGACGATAAGCTGATTGGAAAATGGGACAAGTCCGGAATCACTGTTAATTCCGGAACTATCAGCGGAAGCACAATCAAGGGCGGCACTATAGTTCTTGGAGGCTCGAAAAATGGAGACGGCCAGCTTACTGTGAAGAATGCGACAGGAACCCCGATTGTAACCCTGAACAACAGCGGGGTGACCGTAAAATCTGGCACAATACAAGGAACCACTATTTCGGGCGGAACTATCTCAGGCACAACCATCTCCGGCGGAACGATTGCAATTGGGAACGGCGACGTTTTCAAAGTTACGAGCGCCGGGAAGCTGACATGCGAAAATGCAGAACTTACCGGGAAAATCACGACAAGAGGCGCCTTTGGGACATCTGACAGCACGAAATATGCACGAATGGACGCAGGAGAAATATCCATAGGGCTTAACAACACACGCGTTGGAAGGATATATTTCGATACTGAAACCATCGGCTCGAATTTGTGGGGGAACGCAATGATGATCCAAACCGGGACACTATCTATAGATAATGTCACGCGCATTGTGGTAGATACAGGAATCGACACAAGTGATCCCCTGGATTCCATCGAATACGCTTATGTCGGCGCTACGCAGAATATTACAATCAACGGAACGACATATCGTTTCAGAAAGGGCCTGTTGGTAGAATCTGCATGAAGCCAATCGAAATCTTGACACATGAATTCAATAAGAATCTTATCGAACTTATTAATAATTCCGGTTTGCCGCCCGTTTTTATCGTGCAGGCACTGCGACTTGTGCTGGTTGAAGTTGAGGCAGCTGCCGAATCCATGTACAAACAGGCGATGGAAATATACAACAAGGAAACGGAGGGGGGTGATTCTGAGTAATGGCAAACATCACACCATATACAGAACAGATCAGCACCGCCAGATATGGAAATCAGGTACGCAGTTCCATTGTGGCGGCGCTTGAAGCCATGAACAGGGATATAAATGATGATACCGCGTCCGCTCAGGCATATGCCGGAAATGCGGCTGTATCAGCACAGGCAGCGGCGAATACCGCAGATGGACTGTCTGATGTGTTGTCATCCCTATCCGCCCTCGAAAGCACCGTAGAGGCCGCAGAGGGGCTTCGTGGCACTGCAGAAGCATCAAGAGTTTCCGCAGAAAACGCAAGAGTTGTTGCGGAAGCCGCAAGGGAAAACTCTGAAACCGGATACGTTGCACAGGCAAGGAATTACGCACAGCAGGCGGCAAGCTACGCGACATCTGACTATGCAATTGCCGCTAAGTCATGGGCTGTTGGAGATACCGCTGGGAGCCGTGAGGGTGAGAACACTAACAACGCAAAGTATTGGGCACAGCAGGCACAGTCAACAGCGCAGTCAACAGGACAGGAATGGCAGTCTACGCTTGGAACGCTTGCGGAAAGCTGGATAAATGGCGGCACCGGAACCAGACAGGGTGAGAACACCAACAATGCTGAATACTGGTGCGGACAGGCAGAAGCATGGGCAGTTGGCACAGAATCAGGCACGCCCTCTCCAACCAATAACGCGAAGTACTGGGCAGGACAGGCAGAAGAAGCCGCAGATGCTGTTGGTGAAGAATGGTCCGGGAGGCTGGAAACCATCGCCCAAAGCTGGGTTGAAGGCGGGACGTCTACGCGATCGGGAGAAGACACCAATAATGCAAAATATTGGGCGCAACAGGCTGAAGCGTGGGCAGACCAGGCTGGACAGGTTGTCACCGAGGGCGGCGTTGCATCATTTAACGGGCGCACTGGAATTGTGACGGCTGACAGCGGCGATTACACGGCAGCTCAGATCGCGCGAGGCACAGGGTCAGTCGAGACAGCGCTTGCTTCAATAGAATCTGGATTAAGTGATCTGGACAGCGACAAAGCCTCAAAATCAGGTGATGCTAACATTACCGTAGACAAAAGTGAATGGACGTCTACAGGTGCGTCACAGATAAAAATTATAGGGTCACAGGGTACTAATCAGATTTCTCTAATAGCCAATAATCACAATAATAACGATAGTGGATTATATGATCCGGGTAATAGCAGATGGATACTTGAATATGATAAAAGTCAAGATTGGGTAAAAATTCGTGGCGTAAACGTTACTGAATCAATTCCCAAAATGTATACAACAAATAATCTACAGAATCTCAGGTATATCAGCGCAAGTCATTCTTATAGTTCCGGTGAAACTATGGTTGATCTTTTAAAAGACTGGATTGCTGATGGGAAAATAGAACTGGATCAAACTTTCGTTTTGCGTGGCAGTATGGGTTCGAAATATTGGGCGTGCGGACTCTTTTATAAATCAAGCAATAAAACGTATGGCTCGTGCATTTGCGGAAATTACACAAAAATATGGAAAGTTTTTTGCAATAATGACACATGGACACAGACTGAACTTTAATAGAGAGGTGGTGGTATAAATGGCGCAAATATATTATGCACAGAGGAAAAGCGTTTTGAACGGCGAACCACAGCCCGCAACCAATAAATACGGAACCGTGCGGGCTATGGAAAGACAGTTCCATCTTTTTTGCGCAAATGCATGTGACGGAGATGAATTTATAAATGATCTTGACTGCATTGAATGGGGGTCGCTCGATGGTGAAGTAATCGATAAAAAAATATATAGAAAACGCACTCTGGAAGAGCAGAGCGAAGGCGGTGAGGAATAACGTCACCAACTTACAACGCAAATGAAAAATAAATAAAACTCACAGCCGCCTGCGGGCGGTTTTTTTATGCGGAAAGGACAGGCACTATGGACATCATCGTTTTTTTAAGCAATTTCAAATTCACCAATGAACTCTGGATCCTGATCCTGCCGGTATCGCTTATGTGGATAGACTACATCACCGGCCTGCTTTATGCATGGAGCACAAGCACATTCAAGAGCAAAAAGATGCGTTCCGGGCTGACAAAGAAGGTCGGAGAGATCGCGATCCTTGTGATCGGAGAGCTCTTTTCATACGGGATGCGGATCCCGCCCGCAATCATGGCAGGTATATCAGCATACATCATTTTCATGGAATTCATGTCGGTAATGGAGAATTTGAAGAAAATGGGAGTGCCAGTCCCTGGCTTTATCAGTAAGGTCCTCAATACAGTCGATCTTGCACTGAAAGAAGAGGACGTCACAGAAGCCATGAAGAAAGTTGCTGAGCTTGAGAAAGAAATCAAGATACTTAAGGGGGAGACAGATGGAAAACAGTAAACTTGTATCTGTCACGATCCTGTCGCCAAACAACTCAGGCAGGCGCACACACAGCGTCGACCGCATCTCTCCACACTGCATGGTAGGGCAGCTCTCCGCAAAGAAATGTGGGGAGCTTTTTTCACGCAGATCCTACGAGGCGTCCAGTAACTACGGGATCGGGAAGGACGGCGAGATTGGCCTGTATGTTCCGGAGGAGAAGCGGTCATGGTGCAGCTCAAACGCGGACAACGACAACAGAGCAATCACGATTGAATGCGCGAGCGACGCACGACACCCGTATGCGATGAACAACAGGGTATGGAAGTCCCTTGTCGCGCTCTGCGTGGACATCTGCAGGCGGTACGGCAAAACAAAGCTGATCTGGTTCGGGTCAAAGTCGAAATCATTGAGCTACAAACCCGCAGACAATGAGATGATCATCACAGTCCACAGGTGGTTCGCGCAGAAGTCATGCCCAGGAGACTGGCTTTACAACCGTCTCGGGAAATTGGCCAGCGAAGTAACTGCCCAGTTGGGCGGGAAATCTGAGGTACATTCCGGAGATCAACAGCCACAGACTACATCCGTACTCTACCGTGTACAGTGCGGGGCGTTTGCCAACAAGGAAAACGCAGAAAAGCTTGTAAAAACCCTGAAAAAGGCAGGGTTCGAAGCAAAAATCATGGAGGGGTAACGATGGCGATTTTGTATAAAGTTCAAGTCGGAGCGTTCGCAGAAAAAGCAAACGCTGAAAAACGACTCGCGGAGCTGAGAGAAAAAGGATTCTACGGCGTGATCATTGAAGTCGATGATGGCAAAGAAAAGAAGCCGGAGAAAGTGATCGGGGCGCGGAAGGTATATGAGCTGATGGCTCCGTATATCGACAAAAAGACCGCGCATGATGATTTTGTAAAGGAATACAACAAGATGATGGATGTCGTCCATCACAGCAAGATCACAACGAAAAACGCCTGGTGCACGATGTTCATCAATCTCAATTTCTGGAAAGCCGGATATCTGGATCTGATCGGGTACGGCAAGAGGGCGGAAATCCTCATGGAACATGCACAGAAGAAAGGCACCTGGAAGAGCGGTAGTGACGACATCAAATTCGGTGACGTGATCATCTGCCAGAACAGCAAAGGTGTCCCGAATCATTCGGAGTTTGCGTTGGGCGGGAACAAATTTATTTCCGGGAACATGGCTGGAGGCGTACATATCCGGACAAGGAACAGCCTCAAGACCGTCAAAGGACGCATCCGGCCCAAGTACCCGAAGGAGGGGTAATCTATGGCAATCCTTTACAAAGTCCAGACAGGCGCATACAAGAGCGCGGTCCGTGCAACAGTTGCGGCGGCAGGCATGCGCAACGCATTAAAAAAAGCCGGAATCAAAGACGTATCCGTCGCCGTTATTAACTCGGGCGGATACTATAAGGTGCAGGAAGGCGCTTTTGCCAGTAAAGCAAATGCGGAGCGGCGCCGAGACCTGATCCGGTCAGCAGGGATCTACGCTGTGGTCCTGGAGACGAAGACACAGGATCCGGAGGAAATCTCGCCTGACACTACACCTGCAGAGGATTCTCAGGAAGCACCTGCGGCAAAGCCTCACAGGATTCGCGTCGCAGCCCTGGCATTTTTTGATAATGGAACAGGCGCATTCGGCGACTGCACGGCTCTGATCGAGTATGGAGACGACGATAAGACGGTGGCGCATGCTGTACTCATCGACACAGCGCAGAGCAAATCCGCAGCCAATGTAATCAAAAAGCTCAAAGCCCTGGGTGTAAAGAGGCTGGATGCCATCATCATCAGCCATGCGCACGGCGATCATTACGGCGGCACCACCAGCATCATCAAGGCATTTCCAACGGCTGACATTTATGTTCCGGATCCGACGGAACTGGACAAGTACCAAAAGAGCTACGGTAACAATCTGCGAAACCAGTACAAAAAGGCAAAAGGCCATTACCTCAAGAGGGGAACCACCTTTGCAATCGGGAATATGATTATCTCCTGTGCTTACATATGCCCTGCATCGGCCCTGAAAGAGCATGATTCCCATCATTTTGTAAACAATCAGTCGGCGGTCATGCGGATCAACCTGAACGGCTGGATCTACCACACAGCCGGAGATCTCCAGAATGAGGCGAACAGGGTGCTTATCAATGCGGTGAAGAATCTGAAGGCGGATATCTTCAAGTGCCAGTGGCACGGAGACGCGAATGCGTGTAGTGAGGCAATCTGCAGGGCAGTAAAGCCGCTTGTAGCATTTTCGAACTACAACCGGAAGGAACATTCTGGCCGCGACAGGACCAGGAAGCGCCTGGAGGCTGTCGGCTCAGTCGTCGCGAGAAACTATGAAAACGGCGATATTTATATCGACTGTCTCCCGGATACTATGAAACTGTCCTGCTCCAAAAAGAATCTTTCCAAACTTTTCCGGAGGTGATCAATGTACAAAGTAAGCCTCACAACGAAGCTGAAGCCGCCGCAGACCGGTCTGATTGCGATCGAGCCGGAAGACTACACGCTGGCAGAGGTCAAAGCTTTGAAGAAATCCGGAGCTACTGTCCTTGCGTATCTGTCTGTAGGCTCTATCTCTGACGAGAGACCGTACTACAGGGACTTAAAACAGTACCAGCTGAAACGCCTGGATGACTGGCCACACGAACACTATCTGGATTTGCGTCAGCCAAAAGTGCGCGAGTGGATCCAGAAGCGAGCGAAAAATCTTAAGACTGCCGGCTTTGATGGATGGTGGCTGGATAATGTCGATGTATATGAGGAGTACAAATCTACAGAGATGTTCCATGCCATGACATCCACCCTGCAGGCCATCAAGGCAGTGGGCGGCTATGTGATGATCAATGGAGGCGTGGCATATCTTACAGACCTGCTGATTCCACACAAGGCCCAGCTGGGGGCCTACATGGAAAAATCCAATGCAGGGAAGGTGGCGGCGGCCGTGAAGGCAAAGGGCTTTAAAGCATCCATCATCAGGATGGATAATCTGTACAAGGTACAGGCTGGAGCCTTCTCCGCGCAGGCCGGCGCGGACCAGTTGGTGGAAAAGCTCCACAATACAGGCTTTTATTCTGCAAAGCGTATCAGTCTCTATAGCGGAAAAGCATCCTCTTTCATTGATGGCGTGACGCAGGAAGAGGTTTTCTCGCTGATCACCGACTATTCCGGCAGAGGAAAATTTGGGAACCAGTCACAAGAGGAATCAGAACGATATCAGACGCACATGCGCAGGGTCCGCAAAGCCGGCATAGACGCTTTCCTCCTGGAGTACACAAGGAGCAACACCCTCAGGCTCCGGATTAGGGCGTTCTGCGCCACGCATGATATGGGATACTGCATCTCTGATGATGTGGATCTGTGAGAATACGAGCATAGAGTCTGCCGGGACCCGGCTGCTATGCGATACAAAACCCCCGACACCTGCTGTAAAAGGCAGTGCCGGGGGCTTTTTTAATGCATATCACATGATATATCACACGAAATCATGTTTAGTCGCGTGATTATGCGCTTTTTTCGTGGGTTCGAATCCCACCGTCTCCGCGAAAACCAAACCCGCGCAAACACCGGAGCAGATTTGAAATCCGGTGTCTGCGCGGGTTTTTTTTACAGGTAAATCAAGTTATAATGTTCTTATGAAAGTTATAATGTTCTTATGATGAAAACCATTTTCCGAGAAGAAAGAGGCGGCGCGCCGCTGTAGAAGCATAGATCGGGACACGAATAAGACAGGAGTCACATAAGCATGGCAGGAAGAGTTCGTAAAAAAATCGGAGTATTATTGAGCCTGCTGTTGTTGTCTGCTTTTATCATAGAGGCGGCAGCTGCCGCGCCCGGCACAGAGACGGACAGCGGCGCGCAGGATGCGCAGAAGCAGGTGGAGACGGTGGATCCGATCAGGGATGACGGCAGTTATTCCGCTGTGGTCTACAATAACAGGAACGGAATGCCGACCTCGGAGGCCAATGATATTGCCGAGACCGGGGACGGTTTCCTCTGGATTGCCAGTTACAGCGGGCTGATTCGTTACGACGGGATCCGCTTTGAACGGATAGAAGGCATCAGCAATATAGGGTGTCTCTATGTGGACTCGAAGGACCGGCTGTGGATCGGCACCAATGACGGCGGTCTGGGAATGATGGAGAGAGGGCAGCTGAGCAGATGGCGGGAGACAGACGGGCTGATTTCCTCCAAGATCAGTGATATTACCGAAGACAGCAGCGGGACGATCTATGTCGGCACGACACAGGGAATCCTGACCATCGACACGGAGATGCAATTCGGCATCCTGGAGGACCAGCGGATTCAGGGGCTGTATATAGATATGCTCTACACCGGAAGCGACGGGCTGATCTATGGAATTTGCAGTAATGGGGACTGCTTTACCCTGCGGGACGGGAAAGTGGCCGGTTATATGCGGAGCGAGGAGAGCAGCGTCGGTGAACTTACAAGAATTTTCGCCGATCCGGCAAACCCGGGGATGGTTTATGCGGGGACCGGAGATTCCCGGCTTTTTTACGGGAGTTTTGACGGCAGTCTGAAGGTTTCGAAGACCCTGGATGTTTCACCGCTGGTGGATATCAGGGATATCGAACAGTTCGGAGACAGAATCTGGATCTGCGCCAGAAACGGGATCGGAATGCTTTCGGAAGGACAGTTCTATTGCCTGAGCGGACTGCCCATGGACAATTCCATAAAGCACGTCATGATGGACTATGAGGGAAATCTGTGGTTTACATCCACCCGGCAGGGCGTGATGAAAATCGTCCACAACAGTTTTCTGGATGTTTTTGAGAAGTACGGACTGCCTGAGACGGTGGCAAATTCCACCTGCATGAGCGACGGCATGCTGCTCATCGGCACGGAGGAGGGCCTGATCGCGCTGGATCAGGACGGCATTGTCCCCGCTATTCCCCTTACGGAGGTGAAAACAGCTTCCGGGGAGGAACTGGGGGAGAACGATCTCCTGGAGATGCTGAGAGAGTGCCGGATTCGATCCGTGATCAGGGACAGCCGGAAAAGAATCTGGATCTCTACCTGGAAGTCACGCGGCCTGCTGTGTTATGACAAGGGAAAGGTGACGGTTTATTCCAGATCCGACGGACTCCTCTCCGATCAGGTCCGCGCTGTCTATGAGCGGAAGGACGGATCGATTCTTGTGGTAAATACAGGCGGCGTCAGCGTCATTGAGGACGGCAGGGTGACCGTTTCCTACGGGGAAGCGGAGGGAATCACAAATATCGAAAGCCTGACTGTCACGGAAGCCCCGAACGGGGATATTCTGCTGGGATCCAACGGTGCAGGAATCTACGTCATCAATGAAGAAGGCATCAGGAGCATCGGGATCCGGGACGGCATGCCTTCGGGAATCGTGATGCGCATCAAGCCGGATCCCGTCCGGAATATTTTCTGGCTTGTCACGGGCAACTCGCTGGCGTATATGACTGCCGATTATCAGGTGACGACGCTGGATCAGTTTCCGTATTCCGACAACTTCGACCTGTTTGAGAACAGCCACGGCGATATGTGGGTCATCAGCAGCGACGGGATCTATGTCCTGCCGGCAGAGAAGCTTTTAGCCAACACGGATATCAAACCCGTGCATTACGGGCTGGCAAACGGGCTGCCGAGCACCGCGACAAGTAATTCCTACTGTGAGCTGACGGAGGAAGGAGATCTGTATCTTGCCGGCCGGCGGGCGGTCGCGAAAGTCAACATTGAAAAACCTGCGGAAGAGATCACGGATCTGAAAATTACAGTGCCGTATATCATGGTTGACGGCCGGATGTTCTATCCTGACGAAAACGGCGCGTTTTCCATTCCGGCGCACATTCATAAAGTGACCGTTTACAGTTATGTGTTCAATTATGCCCTTACGGACCCTTCGGTTTCGTATTATATGGAGGGCTTTGACAAGGAAAAGGAGGTCGTCATCCGCAGTGATCTTGGACCGGTGGAATATACGAACCTGCCGGGGGGATCCTACCAGTTTGTAATACAGGTGATCGATTCACAGGGAAATGTCGGCAGGCAGGTGTCCATACCGATCAGAAAGGAGAAAGCCCTTTACGAACAGACGTGGTTCTACCTTCTGCTGTTCCTGGTCACAGCGCTCCTGCTGAACGCGGCGATCCGCCATTATATCCGCAAAAAGACGATCGCGCTCGAGATCAGGAACCGGGAAGAGGTCAGGAAGGAACGGCTGAATACGGAACTCAAAATGGCAAGCCGGATTCAGG
>JAUNJS010000302.1 GCA_030533125.1 Eubacteriales bacterium
ACCTGCCTTTCGTTTCATGGCCTGTGTCCGCGTAAAACGCCGTCTTCCGCGTCGCAGCCTGCCCTCCGTTTCATGGCCTGTCGTCCGCGTCAGCCGCCGTCTTCTGCATCATAACATGGAAGGACTTGTATTTCCATGGACAATATGGTTCGGGGATTCCCCCCTGCCGCGTTCCGCGCGGCCGAGGTTTGCGGGCATGCAGGGTCTTTCCGGTTCCCGCGGTCTGCGGACATGCAGTGGATTTCCGGCTTCCGCGGTCTTTGGACATGCGGGGGCTTTCCGGCTTTCGCGGTCCTGCAGCCGCATGTATTCACACAAAGCGAAGCTTTTTCAGCGGCAGGCGCATGAAAAAACCCGGCGACCGATTCCGGCAGCCGGGCTTTTTCTTGGGATGTAATAATGCTTAGGGGGTAATGGTTGTCAACTTCCGCTGACAAGTGCATAGTAGCACATTGAAATCGATTGCATAAGGTTAAAAATGACCAAAGTTTTCTTCCGTTTTACAATTTTCTTTGGAAGGGTGTCCCAAGAAAGACCGGAAACAGGGCGTTCTGCTACTCCATCCCCTCCAGAAAAGCGGATCTTTTGCTCAATTCTTCATCCATCTGCGCAAGCCCGTACTGCTCGGACAGCGTTTCCGCGCCGGAAAACAGATTCGTCCCAAGGCCGAGCCGCTCCCCCCGGATCGTGACGCCCAGCGAAGCCAGTGTCGTCGGAAAGTCGTCAAAGGTCGTATAGAGCCTCGTTTTCGCCGGGTCCTCCGGAGACACGGCCGAATGAATGTAGGCAGTGTAGGTTTTCCGCAGATAGTCCGGGGCGACGTCGTCGCAAAAATAGCTGCTCATCGTCGGATGGTCGCCGCAGACAACGATCGTCGTGTTCTCATAAAAATCCTGTGCCTGCACCCAGGCGACAAATTCCGCGGTCTGCCGGCTGGAGCACGCCATGACGTTGGCGTACCGGTCGTCCCCGAACGTATCCCCGCAGAGCCGGCAGACATAGCCGCCCTCAAAATGGGTATCCACCGTCAGCATCGTGAGGTTGAAAGGCTGCTCTCCCTGCGCGAGCTCCAGCAGGGTCTCTTTCGCGAAGGCAAAGAGCTTTTCATCCTCATATCCCCACCAGACCTTGTAATCCTCCGGAATCCATCCCGCCTCTTTCGCGTAGAGATAATCCCGGATCTCATAGTTTCCGTGGTCCCGGAAATACGGCCTCCTCCCGCCGAAGCCGGCATCCGACCCCAGCAGGAAAACCTGGCGGTATCCCTCTTTTTCCAGGATATCGCCCAGAGAGACGACGCCCGGGAAATAGCTCTCCTTCCTGCCTCTGTTCCTGAGGTCGATCCCGATCCGGAGCGGAAGGCCCGTCGTCTGGGAAAAAATCGCCCCCGTGGTAAACCGGGTTCCGCCTTTCGTCGCGTACCCCCCGTTCAGAATCTTTTCCGCCCCGGAAAAATCCTCGTTTTCTCCGGCAAGCCGGGTCAGCTCCGGAATGAGATTTTCCGGAAACGCGCCGCCGGACGCAGGGTCGGTGTACGTCACCTCCATGGACTCCAGATAAATATAGATGAGATTTCTCTTTTTTTCCGGAAACGTCAGTTCCGCTTCTGCGGGATCCGTATAGTTTTCCTCGACGAACGTCGACCAGCTGCGGCGTCCCTCCAGCCACTCCTCCAGCCGGAGGCGCTCCCAGATATATCCTTTGATGAAAAAAGCCGCTGTCACAGACGCCGCGAAAGCACAGACTGTGAAGATCCAACGGCGCTTCTTTTTCCGCAGCAGAATCTGCAGGACAATATAAAGCACAGTGATCAGGACGGGCGGGAGGAGCCCCTTGACCAGATATCCGGTCAGTATGCTGCTCTCCGTGCCTTTGATCGGCTGCTGCAGCTGGAAAACAATCTCGTCCATGTCCAGCTCGCCCCAGGTCGTCAGTCCCCATCGCGCCCCGAAGCCAAGAAAGGAAACGGCAGGCACAAGCAGGCCCGTCAGAACAATCGCGATGCGTCGGAACAATTTTCGCATAGGCAGTCTTCTCCGTTTTTCTTCTTTCACACGCAAAACCCATGATGCCGGCCGCGGCCTTATTACAGGAACAGGATCAGCAGCCCCGCAAGGATGCCCGCCGCGTATCCTGCCGCGACATCCGACGGATAATGAACCCCTCCCAGCACCCGAAAAAGGGCAGCGGCAGCGCTGACCGCCAGCAGGAGGATTCCCACGGGAACCGATGTCTGCAGCCAGGCCATGGAGATCACCGCCGAGGAAAAAACATGGCGGCTCGGCATCGATTTCCCCTTTGTGTCCTTATGGAACAGCGGGGCAATCTCCCAGGTCTCATAAGGACGCGGACGGTTGATGAAAGCCCGCACGGCCGTCAGGATCCAGAAAGAGATTCCGGGGACGATGACCGCCCGCAGCAGCTCTCCTCTCGTTCCCCGCTGCCAGAGAAAAAGCAGCAGGAGCGGATAAGCCAGATACATCAGCCCCGTTGCCGCCCGCGACAGCACCCGGAGCGTCAGGCAGGCCGCACCGCTTTCGCGGATGCGGCCTGTCATGTGTTCATAAAAGTTCTGATAATTCATAAGCAGAAAAACCCGATGGCGCGTCCGGCAGTGCTGCGCGCAGGACTCGAAAGTCCCCGATGCCGCGCATGCAGGATCCGGAAAATCCGGCAGCGCTGCGCGCAGGAATCGAAAGTCTCCGATGCCTCACAGGTTCCGCGCACAGGACCCGGAAGATCAGCTTGTCCGGTGAACGGGCAGGACTCAGATCGTGCCTCCCACGTCCTCGCCGGCGTGCTCCGGCTCTCCAATTGCGCCGGGCTGCACCTTGCTGACAATGACGCGGAGCTTCCCGTTGGGATCCGCCGGGATTTCGTCCAGCCACTCGTACCGGATCCGGAAAGAGGGGTCTTTAAACATGGACATGAGTTTCTCATCGAGGGCCGCGACGACTTCGTCCTGTTTTTCGGCGGGCGTGTCGGGGTTGCGCACCATCATCATGGTGAGATTCTCATAGTCCTCCTGCACGATCCGGTAGGCGATGATCTCCGGGATGTAGTTGACGATGCCGGAAATATTGCCCCACTCCGTGACGCTCCCGTCCCGGTGGTGGATCACATCATTCATGCGCCCCTGAATGCCGCGCGCGAACCGGAGCCCCTTCCGCATATAGCTGTCCAGCTGATCGTAGGAAGTGTAGTTGATCAGCGGGAGTTCGGTCTTGTACAGGGGCGTGATCACAGCCATGCCCTTCAAGGCCGGACCGGTCAGATCCTGGTTGTAGACATTGACGACAAACAGGTCGCTGTTGACCTGGAAGTATTTTTTCCCGGGAATCCGGACCACACACGATCCCGTCTCGCCCATCCCGTAGGCGTCGATCAGACCGGGACCGAACACTTCGTTCAGAAGGCGGATGGAAGGCTCATCCAGCATTTCGCCGAACGGCGTGTAGAAGGACGGCTTCCAGAGGTAAATATCGTTCTCCTTGACATATTTGGCGATGCGCATCAGGAGGTTTTTGTGGTTGTAGAGGTAATCCGGCTCGTAGGCATTGATCTCATCGACCAGCGTCTGCGTATCGACGCGCAGCTTGATCGTGTCAGACATATATTTGCGTCTGAGAATCCCCATTCTCTGGAGCGGGGAATCATACTCCTTTACGGGGCCGTGCAGGGAGTTCGGACGGGACATGGTCTTGCCGGTAAAGGGGTTGAACCCGCCGTATCCCATGGTCCGCAGCCAGTTCGCCGTGACCCAGGCATACTCCATCGGGGAGATCAGAACGCGCAGAGGCCGCCCGGTGGAACCGGAGGTCGGGGAGACATGCCAGTATTTGTATTTCTCCGGATCCCTCTCCATCTCCTCATCCATCCACTCGCGGAGTTCGTCCTTTGTCAGGAGCGGGAACTTGTACAGGTCCTCCGCGCAGTGATAGTCGTCCGGCGTCGTCCCGGACTGCACAAAGCGGAGCCGGTAAAACGGAATCTCATACGCCGCCTTCATGAGTTCGTGCACGCGCCGGTTCTGCGTCTTCAGAATCCGGCCGCAGTTTTTGCTGCTGACCGGCTTTTTCTCCACCTCCGCATAGGCGCGGAGCGAGTACACATGCTCCAGCTTATGATCCAGTTCATAATTTCTCATGCAAAGTCCTCCGATCGTCCGCGGACGAATCTTCCCATTCTCTTCCTGTTAATCTCTTTCTGCTGTTTTTTCTTCCTGCTATTCCACCGGTCCGTTTTTCCGGGTCAGGTATTCCATTGGTCCGGTACTCCATCAGTCCGGGATTTCATTGCTCCG
>JAUNJS010000303.1 GCA_030533125.1 Eubacteriales bacterium
CCGCTTGACACCGGTTTTCACGGGTGTTATTGTACGGGAGTATTCCGCCGGTTACACAGATTACACAGTGAAGCGGCAGGGTTTCCAGGCCGCCGCGGGAAGAGAGGAGGCGATGCAGATGGCGAAATTAAATGTATCCGAAATTCTTGACTCTGTCAGGGAACTGACGGTCGGAGAATTGCTCGATCTTATCAAGGCATGCGAAAAAGAGTTTGATGTCTCCGCGAAACCGGAAATTATCGAACCGTTTGATCCCGGCAACCAGAAGTTCCAGCAGGAGGAATTTGACGTCGAGCTGACAGACTTCGGCGCGCAGAAGATCAAGGTCATCAAGGTCATCCGCGAGATTACGGGACTCGGGCTGAAAGAAGCCAAGGAATTCGTCGAGAGCGCTCCAAAGGTAATCAAAGAGGGTGTCTCCAAAGAAGAGGCCGAGGCTCTCAAGGAAAAGATCGAGGAAGCAGGCGCGAAGGTAACCCTGAAATAAGGGGCCGGCGCTTCAGAAAAAAGCTTCAGACAAAAAAGAAAACGGTCGGCAGACAGCCGGCCGTTTTTTTTTTAATGACAAGACCCGCGTAAGGAGTTTTTTTGCCTGACGGCGGACGCGGTCTTGGTCGGGGGGCAGAGGGCGGCAGGGCCGCCTCTAACTGTTTGTTCCGCCTTGCGGCGGATGCGCGGGACGGTGCGGGCAGAGAGAGGCAGGGCCGCCTCTACCTGTTGTTTTTTGTTCCGCCTTGCGGCGGATGCGCGGGACGGTGCGGGCAGAGGGCGGCAGGGCCGCCTTTTTTATTTCCGGAAATCCGGACCGCTTCCCGCTTTGTATTCCTGTACGAAGCGGATGTATTCGCGGGTGGCTTCCTCGTCGTCGAGGATGGCAGTGTAATTCGTGTTGCCCATCTGGTCCCACATGAGCTGCGGCATGCGCTCGCAGGTGACGATGCGGCCGGCGTATTTTTCCATGATCTCTTCGTGGGAGTGGACGTATTCGTATTCGTCGCGGCGGCCCGCGTAGGCGCAGAATTTCTCGACGGGGGCGGCGGGAACGCGGCGCTCGTCAAAGGTGACCATGTCAGCCCAGATCTGGTAGACGTCCAGGGAGTGGGCGTAGTCCATCATGTCGGGGGTGTAGCCGCCGGCGGGGCGCATATTGACTTCGAGGGCGACAAAATCGCCGACTTCGCCGAGGCCGGGCTTTGCTTTCGTCAGGCAGAAAAACTCCATGTGGACAAAGCGCCCTTTTACGTCAAAGGCCTTCACGGCGGCACGGCCCAGCTTCCGCAGGGACTCGGGCATTTCCGCGGCCACATAGTAGGCGAGGTCAAGCCTTCTGTTCACGATGTCCATGATGGAGGGCGGCCAGGCGGTCATGGATTCAAAGAGCGGTTCGCCCTTTGAATTGATGACGGCGTCGTAGGAGGCGATATTGCCGGTGATGAACTCTTCCATGACATAGGGGTGCTCCGGGAGGTTCCCGAAAAACCAGTCGAAATCGCTGTCGTTTTCAAGTTTGTAGGTATCCAGCGCGCCGACGCCGATCTCGGGCTTGACGATCACGGGATAGCCTGTCTGCGCGATGAAATCCTTCGCGGCTTTCACGGTCTCCGCGAGTCCGGCAGCTTCCGCGGAGGCGCGGTCCGGCACTTTGTGCTGGCGGGCGGTGGGGATGCCGGCCTTCTCATAGTACTTTTTCATCTGCGCCTTGCTCTTGATCTTTCCGATTTCATCCGACTTGATGCCGGTTGTGATGTTGAAATCCGTGCGGAGTCTCGCGTCCTGCTCCAGCCAGTACTCGTTGTTGGACTCGAGCCAGTCGATCTTCCCGTATTTAAACGCGAAGAAAGCGACTGCGCGGTAGACGCCGTCATAATCCTCCAGCGTGGGCAGCCAGTAGTACTCGGTGAGCGAGTCCTTTACGTTCTGCGCGAGATTGTCATAAGGCGTGTCGCCAATGCCCAGAACGTTGACACCGTTCTTTTTGAGCCGGTCGCAGCAATTCCAGAAAATCTGCGGAAACTGCGGAGAGATGTAGATGAAATTCATAGTGTCCCCCTTTTGGATGTCTATATAGATTATGTCTTTGCCGCTGACTGCGGTACGGATCCCGCGCTGTGCGCGGCGGCAAAACCGTCATGCATGCAGCTTTCCCGCGTGTCGGTGAATACAGCGGGCCTGCGGCGGATTCATGGAAGCGCGGAACGGCGCCGGCCTGCGGATACAGCGCTTTCCCGTGTGTCGGTGAACACAGCGGGCCTGCGGCGGATTCATGGAAGCGCGGAACGGCGCCGGCCTGCGGATACAGCGCTTTCCCGCGTGTCGGTGAATATAGCGGGCCTGCGGCGGTTTCATGGAAGCGCGTTCAGTACCGGTTTCCGATGGCGGAGCCGTCCAGCACCTTGGGCAGGAAATAGCGGATCTGCTTTTTCCACCAGGGCCAGTCGTGATTGACATCGTATCCCCAGAAATCGCACCAGGCATTAATGCCCTTGCTCTGGAAAATGCTGGCCATAAGCAGAAGCGTGCGGATTCCGTTGGCCTCCCAGGCTCCCTGCCCGACGCAGAAGATCAGGCTTCTGTGGTTGTACATGTCGACATAGTGGTGATCGGGCGGCATATTCTGGAGAAAATGGACGGGGGAATTGTCGTACCATGTGCTGTTCATCCACCCGCCTGTGAAACAGGACGCGTCATAGATCCCGCTCATCGCGATACAGCCGTTAAACAGATCGGGGCGGCGCAGGGCGACGATCCCGGCATGGGTGGCCCCCAGGCTTGTGCCCACGGAGACCGGATGTCTGCCGGTCGGATTGTGCTGCGCGATGAAGGGAACCACTTCATCGACGATATAATGATAATAGCTCTCCTGGACATTGGCGCGGCGCGCCCCGTCCCCGTAGAGATCGGACCAGCTCTCTTTATCGACAGTGTCCACTGTGAAAACCTGGACCTGTCCGCTCTCGATATAATCGGCGATCGTGTCGATCATGCCGAAATCTTCAAAATTCGTGCACATGGAATCCTGTGTCGGGAAGACAAGCAGGGGAAGCCCGTTATCCCCGTGGATCAGGATGTGCATGTCCCGTTGCAGACAGTTGCTGTAATGGGTGACATATTCTCTTTTCATAAGATAACAATTCCTGCTCTTTCAATTCTTGTGAGATACTGTTAAAATGCAACTTGGCTGTATGTATGTTCACATAAAAAAGTGTTAAATACAATACACAAACGGAAATCTTTGTATATCTGTTTTTCGCATATATATAATAAACTATGTCAGAGTCTGTTTTCAAATACATTATTGAAGAAAAAAGGACCCGGCAGGGAGCGGAGGAGGAAGAAAGCCGTTCCGTTGTGATCACCGGGCTGCTGCAGGCGCGGCGCCATGTCGCGGTGCCGGAGACCCTGGAGGGCATTCCTGTCCGGGGGATCGCGCCGCACGCGTTCAGCGGAAACGGGGAGATTCTTTCGATTGCGCTGCCGCGGAGCCTGCGGTTTGTCGGCGCCTTCGCCTTCCATAACTGCGCGCGCCTCGAGGAGGTCTCCCTCTACGACGGGATCTCTGATTTCCACAACGGTGTGCTGCGGCGCGATACCCGTCTGCGGCAGATCCGCTTTTTTGTCCGGGAGGGCAATTACACGGTCATGCGGGACATTCTCTCCGAAACGGACGCGAGGCTGCGGTTCTGTCTGTCCATGCCGGACGGGGAGGCGCGGCTTGTGTTTCCGGGATACGACTATTCTTTCGCGGAGAATACCATGGCGCGGACCATTCAGTTTTCCATCTACGGTTCCGGCATGGAATACCGGGAATGTGTCCGGCGGAAGGGTGTCGGATGGAGGGAGTATGACCGCCTGTTTACCCGCGTCACTGCGGATGATCCCGAGGCGGCGGTGCAGATCGCAGCCGACCGTCTGCTGTATCCCCGGCAGCTTGCGCCGGTGTACGCGCAGGCGTATGAGGAGTATCTGCGCGCGAACGCGGCCATGGCGCTGGAGACATTTGTCCTGGGGATCTCCCGGGAGGAGGGGTTTCCGGAAGACAGCGGTCCCGGGGGCGAGGAATACGCGAGGATCCGCCTGATGGCGGACCGGGGAATGATCAGCGCGGAAGCGGCGGATCCCGCCCTGCGGCTGGCCTCCGAACGCAAAATGACCGAGGTGTGCGGCCTGCTTATGGCGGGAAGGGAAAAGTCGGAAAGCGGACCGTCCCCGTCGGATTCCGGGGGCGGGGCGCTGTCACTGGAGGACTGGTAACAGAGGAAAGCGGACAGTCCCCGACGGCTACCGTCGGCGCAGCGCTGTCAC
>JAUNJS010000050.1 GCA_030533125.1 Eubacteriales bacterium
GCCCTCCTCGGCACCATGACACACAAGCTGATGGAGATGCTGGTGTCAACGGGCAATCGGCTGGATGTGCGGGCTGCAGTCGGAGAGATCATTCGTGAGTACCGGACTCCCGGTACGGAAGGGTATGAGAATGAGCTTTCGGAAGCTCTTCTGAAAGTGGCCTATACGATGAGGGCGGGCGGATATGCCCAGTCAAACGGCCTTCCTCAGGACATGCTGGGAACGCTGCTGACGGCCGACGAGGTATATTGTGAGATGCCGTTCAGCTATATGGATGAAACACAAGACATCCGGACAGTCTGGAACGGCGTCATGGACGTGGTTTACCTGAAAGACGGAAAGTGGCACATCGTCGACTACAAGACAAACGCCGACGGGAGCGATCTGGATCTCCGGTATCAGGCACAGCTTACCGCCTATATCAAAGCGTTCAGGGCGACAACGGGAGCAGACGCTGATGCGCGGACATACCATATCGACATCTGATTATACGAAATGTCCCTTAAGCCAGGACGAAATGTCCTGAAGAATCCAGACGGACAAAAACAACAACTGCATATCACCTATAGAGAGTGCGCGAGAGACAAGCTCGATGACCGCACAGCAACCTGCCGGGAGGTAAGGTGCTAAAGCTTGAACGATGGGTGGAAGATCCATCGTGACGATGGGCATTTATATCAATGCGCACTCTCTTTGAGAAAGAGAGGAGCGCATTTGATGTCAACAAATACTGTTTCCATCCGGAACAGACAGATTATTCTTCACATTCCACACAGCAGCCTTTTTATTCCGGAAAAATATATCCCGATCTTCTGCATGCGCCGGGATGAACTGAGGGCAGAGCTTTTGCGGATGACCGATCTCTATACGGACCGGTTGTTTGATGTGCCTGAGGTTCCTGAATCCAACCGCATTGTCTTTCCTTACAGCCGGTTGATCTGTGATGTGGAAAGGTTCAGAGATGACCGTATGGAGAGCATGGCGGCGCGGGGAATGGGTGTGTGCTACACGGCAGCCTCGTCGTTAATGCCGCTGAAGACTGTTACAGCTGCGCACAAGCAGGAAATGTATGAGTTGTATGACCGCCATCATGCCCTGCTGACGAAGACAGTGGACAGTGTGCTGGAAGATTTCGGGGCAGCGCTTCTGATAGACTGCCATTCTTTTGCGTCCATCTGTCTGCCTTATGAAGGAACACCTGCGGGCAGAGGAGATGACCGCTGCAGACCGGATTTCTGCATTGGCACGGACCCGCAATTTCATACACCGAAATGGGTGAGCGATTTTCTGATTGACGCCTTTTCGGAAAAAGGTTTTTCGGTTGCCGAGAATTATCCGTTTGGCGGAAGCCTGGTTCCGATGAAGCACTATCATACGGATTCCCGGGTGCGTTCAGTGATGATCGAGATTAACCGCCGGTTGTATATGAACGAAGAAACAGGGGAAAAAACAGCAGAGTTTTCTTCTCTAAAGGCTTTGATCGGCCGGGTGATTCGACAGCTGGGGAAACTGTTTTACAATGAAATGACAGATATGTAACATGACGAAAATGAAAAAATAACATAGGAGGGGAAGAATGCTTAAAGATCTTATTATCAAAAACAGAAGCTATCGGGGTTATGATGAGAGCTATACTTTTGACAGAGAACAGCTGACGGAGTATGTGGACGGGGCGAGGTTCTGTGCTTCCAGCGTCAATATCCAGCCCCTGAAATATTTTATTGCATGGGAAAAAGCGGATGTGGATATCATTCAAAGCCGGATTAAATGGGCGAGACAGCTTCCCCATATGACACTGCCGCATCCGGGTATGTGTCCCACCGGCTTTATCGTCATCTGCCAGGATAAGACCGTTTCGGATAACTTAAACCGCTTTATGAAGGATATCGGCATCGCAGCGCAAACCATACTCCTCATGGCGGTGGAGGACGGATTGGGAGGGTGTATGATCGGAAACTTCGACGCCGGGGATATTCGGGAAGGCCTGGGGCTTCCGGAACATCTGCAGCCCATGCTGGTGATTGCTTTGGGAAAACCTGCTGAGACTATTATACTCACAGACGTCGGAGCGGATGGTAATACCGCTTATTACCGCGATGAAAACGACATCCATTATGTACCCAAGCGGAGTCTTGAAGAGTTGCTGATCAATTAACCGGCTGAAAAACCGGGTTTCGGATCCCGATGGAACACAATATTTGACGTGGCTTCCGCTCCCGTCTGACCGGATGGCAGGAGATCGTGCTCATGCGGTTGGATCCGGAAAGGTAAACGAAGGGAACATAAAATGAAATGATTTGACAGCAGATGTCTCTCCGGATTTCCATACGGTGTACGGGATGGCGGCAGAATGGTGAGCATCTTTTTCCTACATTGTTTATTACCCGTGTGGTACAATGAAAATATATCCGGTTCACAAAGAAACCTCAGTCTGGTCTATGGCGGATGGAGAGAGGAATATGAATATGACATTCAGGAAAAAGATTATAGCCGGGATCCTCTGCTTTTTTATGTTCCTTATAATATCTGTGACGGTGTCCGCCGCCGACAATATAAGCTGGAACGATGCGGAGTGGTCCGGCAGTCTCACCGGCCTGGAATGGACGTATGAGCCGGATTTCCATTTCAACCTTGGTTTTTCCGACGAAAAAATCCTGGGGGTTTTCCCGACCCCTGTCCTGCATATGAGCGTGACGTTAACGCTGGGCCTCTCAGGCAATTTTGATCTGAATCTGAAGGAGGCAAATCTTGCGGCCGATACTTCGATCGACACCCCGATTGAAAGGAATATAAACGGGCTGTACAAAAAGAAAATCTCCGATTCCTTTTATAAAAACATCCCTGCCTTCCTGGGATTCGGCTTTGATATGGACGGGAATATGGTTGCCGGCGCGTCTCAGCCGGTGAGAGTAAAGGGCAGGTTTCAGGACGTCTCGACGGTCAGGATCACCACAGCAGGCTTCAGCTATACGTTTGACCCGGATTTTGAGTTTACCTCTGTGGAGCCCGGGACACAGGAGAGGACGGTTGTTTTCATCGGCGCGAGCGTGAACGAAAAGCTGAAAGTCGGAGAAGTCGGCTGGAAAGACTATAAGCTCGGGCCGATCCTGACGGGGAACATCGGATTACTGGCGGGCGCCAAGACGGAAGCGCTGCTGAAGAAGGATGAATGGACAGCCGAAAGCATTCAGGCCGGGAAACCGGACTCCATCCATTCCTGCACCGAGAACGGCAGGGCCGGCTGCGTGGACGGAACCGTGGTCCAGGTGAAGGATGTCTACGAGAATCTGAAGGCTCACCTGGAGATTCCGCTGCTGGACTATACTGTCATCAATCAAACGTGGTCGCAGGACCACAACTATGACAGGTATAATCGCCGGCATTATGTCCAGTCCCTGACCTGGAAGGAAAAACTGAAATACCAGGACCACTGCGGCCATTATGTATATAGAATACCTGTCGCTGTATGGGTGAACAAGAACAAGACCATTCCCGCGAAAGGGGTATATGTGCAGAAGGAGGGCTACAGCAGCGTCGACAGTAATGTGTCGCAGTTTGCGTTCAGAAAAACAGGCCAGGACGGAAAAACCACTCTCTATCTTCCGTATATCGACGGAAAACATACCATAATCGCGGAGCCGTACAACAGTGATCCCCAATACAGGCTGACAAAGGGAAGCTCGCAGCAGCCGTCCGATATGCGGCGCGGCGCGAACGAACAGGTGGATATTATCCTGCAGTCCGTGGAGAGTACCGCCTATACTGTCAGGAAGGAATGGGACATTGACTTTGAAAACAAGGATAAGCCGGAGAGCATTGAGGTGCTGCTCCAGGCGCAGTACTACAATAGCGGATACTTCAGCTGGGAAGGAGTGCAGAAGGTCAGGCTGAGCGAAGAGAACAACTGGGAACATACCTTCGAGGAGGTACCCAAGTATGAGATGAACGCCAAGGGCGAAATGGTCCCGATCAAGTACCGCATCCGGGAACTGAAGGAGAATTCCGAGGGCGGAGGCGGAGACGCGCAGGAAGAAGGAAACCCCGCGGAGGGCCTGGCGGACGGCGAAGTGGGCAACGTGGGTGTTGTGCAGGGGTCGGAAGGCCTCTTCCATCCGGACAGCAGCAGATTTGCCGGGGACAGCAGAAGGGTTGTCCCTTCCCGCTGGGATCTGGACAATACCTATGTCTGGGCGACCATAAAGAACATGACGACGGACTGGAACGAGCTATGGCAGTTTGAGCCGACGATGGAGTACTTGAAGAGGTTCGCGAAATCCGCCATATTCCCGGAGCCTTCGGTGACCTACAAGGTCAATGAATATACCACGGCCGTCGGGGAACACGTCGATGAGCACAGAACCAAATACATGGTGGAGTACGATACCTCGGACGACGGCCTGACTACGACGATCAAAAATACCGCCATGATGGATATGACCATGTACAAGCGCTGGATCATGCTGGGCGATGCAGAAGAACCCGAATATGTCTATCTGGCGCTGTGCTATCGGGTGGATGAGAGATATCGGCAGTATATCGGAGGAGGGGCTGCGGAAAAGTTTGTAGGCCTGTGGCTTCCGGTCATAAACCCTCTGGGCGGACACAAGATCAATATTATAAATCTGGTGGGAGGCCTGACAGGAGGGACCGCCGGGGAGGTTCTGGAATGGATCTCCAAGCTGGACGTGGCCAACATGCTTTCTGTCCCCCTCGCGGTCGGCAAAGCGACACAGAGAGAAGAGCTTGGGAATCCGCTGACTGCATGGCGGGTCATATTCCAGGTCAAAAAATACGGCTGGCTGGGAATAGACGGAATACCGGTGGAATATCAGGCAATGGAACTGTCCAGCGGCGTGATTACGGATGTCGTCAAGTTCCTGACCGGGTTCGATCTTCCGGTATCACTCTCTGTCAATTTATCCGGGGACATGTATGTTTCCGTAGCGGGAAAGCTGCTGCAGATCCCCGGTCTGGATCAGGACTGGGAGCGGACAGCTAACGTCATCAATACCTGGCTGAGCGTGGACAGCGATGCCGAGACTGCCATCGGCGGCACGAAATACTGGATCAATGATAAGGAGGAGGACCGTCCGGAATCTCTGGATATCGTTGTATGGGAAGAGAAGAAGGAAGGCACAGGGGAGAATGCTGTCACGGAAAAGACGAAGGTCGGCCGCACAACCATCTATAAGAAAGACAATGAGGGAAAGAACAGCTGGGTCTGGGCACTGAAGAACAGCGAAACAGAGAATGGCGTGACCCTGGACAGCAGCAAGACATACATCATTACGGAAGAATATCCGGAAGGCTATACAAAGAAGGATAACTATGTCTGCGAGGTGAACGGGCACGACCTGACGAACACCTGGGCGGATGAAGTGCGGGTGGTGATCCGGAAGGATTACGACACCAGAGTGACGAATTCCACAAATTATTTTCCCGACAGCCTGAATTTCAGGATCACGGACGAAAACGGCAGTCCCGTGGGCGACGCGGCAGGGTACACCATGGCTCCTGCTTTTGGACATTATAATTACGGGTACGTCCCTGCAGATAAAACCATTACGCTGATCGACGGGCCGGATCCCGATGCCGGCGAGGAGGACACCTATGTGGTGGACGGTCTGAACGGAAGCAATATCAGCCGGTTTTCGATCAGTGAGACGATCACATATGATCAGAGCCGTCCCGCTAAGGAGCGCCTGGAATTTCACCCTGAAGTGACCGGACCGGTTCTCAGCACTGAAAAAGACAGTACGGGCAGAAGCATCAGCACATACACATTCACGGTGACGAACCGCGTACAGCGGCCCGTCGGGATTAAGGTGCGCAAAAAATGGACCGGTGATCAGGACGATACGTCCGGACGCCCGGAAAAGATCACTGTAAAGCTGAAGAGAGACGGGACAGAGATCGGCTCGGTTGAGCTTGCCGGCAGCGGGTCCGGCGACGAATGGGTGTCATCCGTCATTGACAGGGACAGCGGAGATCATCCGCTTACGGCCCTGGACCCGGAGACAGGGAAGCCTTATCAGTATACGGTGGAGGAGCAGAACATCCCTTCCGGTTATACAAGTTCTTTGAAGGTCGAAGAAGTACAGGGGCAGTATGGCGAGATCAGAACGGATTATGAATTTATCATTACCAATAAGCTGACCGGGGAACCTGATGTGCCGGAAAAGGAAACCGTCACGGTCAAAGGCAGAAAGACATGGGACGACAATGACAACGGGAACGGGCTCCGCCCGGACTCCATCCTGATCAGGCTCATGACAGGGGACGGTCCGGCCATAGATGAAAACGGGAACTATATAGAGCAAACTGTATCCGGACCCGGCTGGACCTGGGAATTCAACGACCTGCCGAGGTACAGCAGCGATGGAGAGGAAATTCGCTACCGCGTGGCTGAGGGCGCCGGCAGCGCCGCTCCGGGAACCGATCCCGGCTTCACCCCGGTCGAGGGTTATACCGTCTCCTATGCCGATCCTGTTTACGATGTTGAGTCAAGGACCTGGACCTGCGATGTCACGAACAGCAGTGATCGTATCAATGTTTCCGTGGTGAAAGTCTGGGAAGACAACAACAATGAGACAGAAATCCGTCCGGAGAAAGTCACGATTCACCTGATCGCGAAAACGGAGGAGGGCAGCACGGAGAAGGAAACCGTGCAGCTCAGCGAAGACAACAACTGGAGTCATACTTTCAGGCTCCTTCCGGGAAAAGAAGGGGAGCAGGAGATCACATACTCGGTGGAGGAGGATCCGGTCGAAGGATACGGGAGCGAAATCACCTCAGCGGGCGGCAGCTTCACGATCACCAATACCACTGACGGCAGCTATATCAACATCCCGGTCACCAAAGTCTGGGAGGGGGATGAAGCCGTAAAGAGCGACCGCCCGGACTCCGTGACAGTGCGTCTGTACCGCGGCGGCGAAGAAGCCGACAGCATGTCTGTCTATGCCTCGAACGGCTGGAAGGGAATATTCAGAGGAGTCCCTGGAAAGGATGAAAACGGTCAGCCGATCTCCTATACTTTGAAAGAGGACAAGGTCAGCGGATACGAAGAGGCCGGAATTACCGGTTCCGCCGAGGAAGGATTCACGGTCACGAATACTTACAACGGAAAGCTGGATGTCACGGTCTCGAAGGTCTGGGAGACTTATTCCGGAGAGGATGTGGAATTTGACTACATACCGTTTGCATTGAAGCGGAAAGTGGAGGGGAGCGAAAACGAAAACGTATTCCAGCAGCTCCAGAATTTGAGAAAAGACGAGGGCTGGACAAGAACATTTGAGGGGCTGCCGAAATATGATGAGGACGGGGAGGAATATATTTATTCCGTGCAGGAAGCTGCGTTCGGGAACGGCTTTGTGACAGCCATCACCGAAACGGATTCGTCCGCCGGCCCTGTTTTCATCATTACAAACAAACAGGAAAAACGCCGGATCGAGGTCACAAAGGTCTGGGATGATGACGACAACGCACAGGGAACGCGCCCGGAACTCGCCAGGGTATATCTTCTTCAGGACGGGGAAAGGGTTAAAAACACTGCGATTTCTGCGGGGACATCTCCCAACAGCACAGTTTTCAATGATCTTCCCGTGTTCAGGGAGGATGGAAAGACCTTCGTGCAGTATACGGTGGAAGAAGACCCTGTACAAGGATATGCGGCCTCTGTCAGAGGAAATATGGAAGACGGCTTCACGATCACCAATACACTGATCAGGGAGAAGAAAAACATCACTGTCAAAAAGAAGTGGGAAGACGGAGGAAACGAAAACGACAACCGGCCCGACAGCGTGACCGTGCGGTTGTACGCGGACGGCATGGAAACGGGCGCGGCGCAGGTGAAGGCTTCGGAGAACTGGACGTATACCTTCACAGATTTACCGGTTATGGACAACAGCGGCAGTTCGCCCCGGGTGATCGAGTATGCTGTGGAGGAGGATCCGGTACCTGGTTATGACAGCGCAGTGAGCGGAACGGCGGGAGACGGCTTTACGGTCACCAATTCCCGGCAGAGTATTTCCATTACAGTGCGGAAAGTCTGGGAGGACGATGAAGACGAAGAGGACAGGCAGCATGAGCCGGTGAGAGTGTACCTTTACAGGGATAAAGGCCAGAATGTGATGCATTACAAAGAAGCGATGCTGAACACAGAAAATGGCTGGCAGTACACCTGGAATGATCTGCCTGTGTATCGGAACGGCGCGGAGATCGACTGGTGGGTTGAGGAAAGCCCTGTGGAAGGTTATACGGGGAAGATCACAGGCTCCGCCGGTGAAGGATTCATCATTACCAACACGCCGGTCAGGGTCCGGACCACGACGGATGTTACCGTAACCAAGGAATGGCTTGACGGCGTTGCGCCCGCTCCGGAGGTGACAGTCATCCTGCTGTCCGACGAGGAGACAGAAGGAGTGCAGGAGGAAGCCGCACGTTATACGATGACTGCAGGCGATGGCTGGACGCATACGTTTGAAGATATGCCGATTTTTGCTGGGGAACACAACAGAGTCATTGTCTATTCCGTGCAGGAATCGCCGCTTGACGGCTATGGAGAACCGTATTACACCAACGGACAATACAATTTTATGATTCAGAACTGGAAACCGGACAAGACCAGCGTGATCGTTGAAAAGATATGGTCGGGAGACGGGGAGTCCGACCGCCCGGAGGAGATCACGATCTATCTCAGGAGAAACGGCGAAACATGTGAGACAAGGACGCTGAAAAAAGGAAACAGCTGGAAAACAGCCTTTGAGAATCTGGACCGTCTGGATGAAGAGGGGCAGATCATCAGATACACTGTCGAAGAAGAGGAGGTCGAAGGTTACGAGAAGACGATCGAGAGCTCCGTGGATGAGGCCCGTACCCTCTATCAGTTTACGATCCGGAACAGTAAAAAGACAACGGCTTATGATGTGACCTATATCGTGCACGGCGGCACGCCTTCGGACTTCGAGAAACCGGAGGACCTGAAGAATGTTGCCGCCGGGACACCCATGGACATGCCCGCAGATCCAGTCACAGACGATACTTCCAGAAACGGAGTGCCGGGCACATGGACTTTCAGCGGCTGGAAAATCACTTCCCCTGACGGTCTGACCGCGTCGGAAGGCAGTTATACGATGCCTGAAGACGATGTGGTGATAAGCGGTTCGTGGTCGTTCACACCCGAAGACGGGGAGGATGAGTATACTCTGGTTGATCCTGTACTGCCTGCGCCTGAGGAACCGGCAGTCCCGGAAACCGTCACCATCACCTGGCTGAATTATGACGGGACGCTGATCGAGAAGACGACAGTGGAATACAACAGTATGCCGGATCACGCGGCTCCGGCACGCACCCCTTCCGCGGAGGGAAAGACCTATACCTTCCTGGGCTGGACGCCTCAGATCACAGCCGCGACAGAGGATACTGCCTATACCGCGCGATTTTTGGAGAAGGACGATGCCGGCGGGACTGAGTCGGAAATCCCTGTCCCTCCTCCCGTAACGCCGGAGGATCCGGACGAGACGCCTTCAAACCATGAGGATCTGCCGGAAATAACGACAAAGAATCATTACTATGAGGTCTATCAGATCTTCAGGGGGGATTATGCAGCGATGCCTGTTGACCCCTCAGACGAGAGCCTCGGGACAATAGACGTCCTTACCAACATTGTCTGGGGAGAGAACGGAAGGGATCCGGGCGGATCGGCAGCAGTCGGAGACCCTGTCGACCAGTCGGTCCTGGACGCGCTGGCGGCAGTGGTGGATAAAGAGCTTGACCGTGAGAAGCTCGATGTGATCGAGAATTATGTGACGATCGACGGCAATCCGTACCGGACCATCACGCTGGGGCCCGGGGATACCGAAAATTCGATCCAGCTCCCTCCGGGATATTACCTGATCCGTGACGCGGAAACGTCACAGACAGGCAGGTTCGATGCCTACACCACCTATATCACCGTCGTCATCAAGGATTACACCATCCAGCCCAAGAGCGTCATCCCGACAGTCGACAAACAGGTGTATGACAATTATGACGGGGCAAACCGCGAAGGCTGGGCGGAGACGGCCGACCACAACATCAACGAGAGCTTCGGCTTCGCGCTGATCGGCACCATTCCCTACAACAGCCACCTGGTGGATTACACGAACGGATATGTCGTGAGATTCACGGATACGATGAGTCCGGGCGTGACATTTGAAAGTATTGACAAAGTTACCGTCAACGGGACCGAGGTCCCGCCCGGGAACTATACAGTGACCGGTGTTGCGGAAGGAGACGCCGGAAAGACCTGGACGATCGAGCTGAACGCAAGAACGATCCTCGGCGAAGAGAACTTCGGTTCCGAAGGCATTTCCGTCATTGTCACCTACAGCGCCCATCTGAATGAGAATGCCATTGTCCATACGGCCTCTGATGACGGGAGCACCCAGGATAACACCAACAGGAATTCCGTCTTCCTCGAATACTCGAACAATCCGAATACAGGTTATGGAGCCGATCTGGGCAGAACGCTGGAGGACAGCGTCTGGGTGTTTACATATGAAGTGGATAACATCAAGAAGGGTGACAGCGAGAATGGCCCGCCTCTTCCCGGAGCGCGGTTTACGCTCCTTAAAGAAGACGGAACGGCAGTGAAACTGCTCCGGAACGGTCAAACCTATATTGTGGCGGACCAGGCGGCGGAGGAAGGTGTTGTCACAGAGATGGTCACAGATGAAACGGGCGTGTTTAATATCAGGGGCCTCGACGTCGGAACTTATACGCTCAGGGAAAACGCTGCCCCGAAAGGTTACAACACTCTCGCTGACAGAACCTTTTCCTTCTACGCGGCCCATGAGGAAAGCGCGACGGAAGGGTCCGCGAAGCTGAACCTGACCGGGAGCAGCATGCACAACACCATCGTCAATCAATCAGGCTCCGAACTGCCGTCCACCGGCGGCATGGGCACAGCTCTGTACTATATCATCGGAGCGATCCTTGCTCTGGGAGCCGGAATACTGTACAGGACATACAGCCTTACGGAATAGAAAACGAAAAAGTGACGAGGGACGGGAAAAATGCTTAGAAATCTGCTGATCAATGAACCGGCTGAAAACAGGAGCTGAGAAAAAGAGGAATTGAACCTATGGCATCAACAAAAGGATACCTGGATTATATTCTGGAGCAGCTGTCAGAACTGGATGGAATAACGCACAGGGCGATGATGGGAGAGTATATCCTGTATTACCGGGGCAGGGTATTCGGCGGAATCTATGACGACAGGCTGCTCGTAAAACCGGTTCCCACCGCGGTAAAGCTCATGCCGGACGCCGGGATGGAACGCCCGTATGAAGGAGCGAAGGCAATGCTGCCGGTGGATGATTTGGACGATCGTGATTTTCTTAAAAACCTGGTGGAAAGCATGTGGGAGGAACTTCCTGAGAAGAAAAAGAAGAGATGAAGAGGAAGAGCCCCGCAAAACTGCCGGGTGAACATGAGCTCGAACGTGATTCCGGATGATTTTGTAAACCACAGCGGAATTGATGCGTCCGAAAAATTAGAAATGGTGAAATGAATGGATAAGGGAATCATTTTCTGGGCAGTGTTCCTGGCAGTAATTGCCGCGGGAATGCTGATCAGCCGCAGGATGAAGAAAACCGTTAAGGAGAACGGAATCGAGACGGATGCTGTCGTATCCCGTATCGTTGACGACGGAACGCAGACAGAGATTGATATCAATGTTTATGTGCGCTACTGCATGGAGGATGGCAAAGAGGTCGAGGGAATACTTTCGAATCCACGGCCTGATCTCAAAGAAGGACAGCGGGTACGGATCAAATATCACCCGAAGTATACGGCAAATACAAGACTGATCGGGATTGCGGATACTCACACACAGGATGAATGAGGTGAGCGTAGGAGGCGATGGGCAGAATGAACATGAGCGTGCGGAGCACCTTGCTGCCGGTCGCGATCACTTCCACCGAGTCTGTAAAAATGCCGATCAGCAGCGGCGCGGACACCCCCATGACCGCCATGATGCAGAGCTCCGTGGTGCTGACCACCGCGACCGCAGGTCTTTCTTTTGCAAGCAGATAGATGCGACTGTCTTCTGAAATACCACTGCTCATTCTTTTGTCTCTGACTCCTTCCACTGTCAATGTATGTCAATGTGAGTCGGGAGACGTATCTGATGACTCACGTGCCCCCTAAAGACAGAGAGGCTGCTCTCTGTCAGCTTTTTTGATGGGGCTTTTTGAGACCTCGCACCTGCCTGGCGGTGTGCAGATCCTCGGTTTCTGTGAGGATTGATCAGCGAATCATAATCTGTTTCCCGGCTATCAATAAGGATAGCCGGTCTGGTTTTTACCGGCGCATCCGGTAGAGCATGGCCGGTCTGCCGACAGAACCCTTTTCCAGGCCTTTTTCTGTGATGCGCCCGGCAGCTTCATATTCCCTTTTGATCGTGCGGCGGAAGTTGCCGATATCCAGTTTTCTGTCGAGAATGGCTTCGTGGATGATGCGGAGCTCTGTCAGTGAGAATGCGGAAGGATCCTCCAGAAATCCGAACGCAAGGTCTGTATAATCGAGTTTGCCGCGCATCCTGCTGACTGCGGTATGAATAATGCATGCGTGGTCAAATGCAAGGTCTTCGCCGGAGAGGGTCGTTCCGTCCGGACCGGTCAGTATCAGTCCGCTGTTTTTTTGCCCTTCTGCCGAAGCCGGTCCGCTGTTTTTTTGTCCTTCTGCCGGAGTCAGTCC
>JAUNJS010000304.1 GCA_030533125.1 Eubacteriales bacterium
CGGTATTCCAAAAAGTGTTGTAATCCGGAGTATTGTTATTCCGGAGTACCGTTATTTCAAAAAGTGTTGTAATCCAGAGTATTGTTATTAGGGAAGTATAGTTTTCTCAAAAAGGAGGTGAAATTTCATGAAGCCCGTAAAGTATGTCCGGTATCTGAGCGCGCTGCTGGCGGTGCTGGTGCTTCTGGCGACGCCTGTCTTCGCCGGTTCTTATTTTGATTACACGGATGATATTCTTGAGGACGGCTCGCCTATTTACTATTTCCAGGAACTGTCCCTGCGTCTTCCCCCGGAATGGAGAGGAAAGATCTACGTGGACAAGGGCGACAGCGGCGTCAGGTTTTACCACAAAGCCAGCCGTGAAAAGTATCTGCAGGAAAACGACTACGGCGGAGGTTTCCTGTTCGAGATCGCGGCCAGTGTGAATCAGAGCTTCACGAGTCTCCCGTCTTTCAAGTATGTCGGGTTTAGTGAGAATTCCGCGATGAACTATTATCTAAGGCTTCCCACAGATTTCCAGGCTTATCCCGAACAGGAGATCATGGATGAATACAGCCAGCTGTTCAGCCAGATCGATTATATTGTGGAACATGCGCAGTTTTATCAGACACGAGGGGATTCCGGACAGAATACGGCGCAGAATCCGCAGAGCGGCACAGAGAACACAGGCGAAGGGCAGACAGAAACGAAAACAGAAAACACCTGGACGCCGCAGCAGGTGCGTTATTCCTTCGAGCACAGTATGATGCCGCGCCTCTTCTATGAGAAAGCGGACAATATCATGGACGGTATTCGCGAGGTGGGTGTCTACACGCTGTGGGAAATTGTGTGCGACGACAACGGTGTGGATCCGACCTATCCTGCGCAGGATTACGCGGAGAACTGGTATACCGCTAAGGACGGCACGGAGATTCTCCAGTGTGTCATGCCGGAGCCGGATGCATCGACCTTGTGCTACCGCGTCTATTTTGTACACAACGAAGCTGCGGGTAAGAGTGTTTATTACACCGTGGAAAGCGACAGCTTCGCACCTGAAATCGCCTTTATCTGCACCTGGTCCGCCGACAGACAGCACCAGACTGTCAGCAGCAAGGATGTCCTTGACAGGACGGACAGCGACTATGAGGCGGCCCTGGAGAGAGAAGTCTCGCAGATCGCGCAGCTGGCAGATGTCTCCACAGAACTGACGCCTGCCGGCAGTTCCAAAGACAGGTCCGCCGGGGGCGGCGCATCCGCGGACGCGGGATCTCCCGCAGGAGGTTCCCCGGAAGGTACCTCCCAGCCTGCGGACGGTGCTCCGAAAGATCCTTCCTCCGGCGGCTCCGGCAGCGGCAGCTTTGAAAATCCTTTTGAAGGCAATGACAATACTTCCGACCAGGTGGATGAAAATACCCCCGATCCCGACCTGACCGCCATCGAATGCAGGGAAGAAGGTTTCACCATCATGGCCGACAAATCCTACAGCTGGGATTACAGGGAAGGAACCGGTATCACTGTATACACGGAGACAAAGGGCAGCATTCCCTATGTGATCGTCTACCAGGGAGAGGACCTCATCGGCGAGCCTTTTGACTACATCAAGGAGCAGTACACCCCTTACATGCAGAGCCAGTACGGAAATGACCTGGTGAACTATGTTGAAATTGAAGAATACGACATCGGCGGCAAAAAACTGCCTGCGGGTGTGTATACCTACCGCCTCCAGGGATATCTGATCGACATGGTGCGTATCTACGATTCCACCGGCAGCCGGACCGTGGCGTATACTGCCAAGTACATTCAGGACAGGGGCGAAACAACCCTCAAAGCCCTCGACAATGCTGTCCGGTATTTCCAGGCTGACTGATCAACTGCCGGCCGCTCAGGAGACAGCTCTTGGAAAATGAAAGCAAAAAAGCAGGATCTGCCTGAAAGATTTCAGGCCTCCGGCCGGAAAAAGCGGCTGACCGGGCCTGCGCGGACAAACCGGTCCGAAACGGGACGGGCAGGGAGTGCCGCATGACAAAAAAGCGATAAAAGCAGCGAAAAAACAGCGAAGAAAAAAAGCGCAGACATGGAAAAACAGCGGAAAGAGTTCAAGCTCCTCCGCTGTTTTTCCTTATGGAAGAAATGCTTTATGGAAGAGATTTTCGTCCGCTCTGCCGGGAAAGCCGGGCTGATTCTGCCGGAAAGCAGGGCAGACCCATTGATAATTCGGCGTTTTTTGAGTATATTTGAGGTTGGCAGGTTTTGTGATTTAAGAAGCTTTTGAGGAATCCGCACAGATGCAGAAGAAGAGGCAGGAAAAGAAAAACGAAGGCAGGGCAGGATCGGGAAAACAGACGGTGCGGACCCGCGTGAGTCCCGCAAAGAAAAAGCTTGCGCGGGAGGTGATCCGGCGGTTGAAGGAGGAATATCCTCTGGCGGAGTGTACGCTGGCGTATGAAGATGCCTGGCAGCTCCTCGTGAGTGTACGTCTTGCCGCCCAGTGCACCGACGAGCGCGTCGATCAGATCACTCCTCTGCTCTATGCAAGATTCCCCGATGTCGCGTCGCTCGCGGCGGCAGAGCCGTCGCAGATCGAAGAGGTCGTCCGGCCATGCGGTCTCGGTCCCAGCAAAGCCCGTGACATAAGCGCCTGCATGCGCGTCCTGCATGAACAATATGACGACCGCGTACCGGAGACCTTTGAGGAACTCCTGGCCTTGCCGGGGGTGGGGCGAAAGAGCGCGAACCTCATCATGGGCGATGTTTTCGGAAAGCCCGCGATTGTCACGGACACGCACTGCATCCGCCTGTGCAACCTGATCGGCCTGGTCGACGGCATCAAAGACCCCGCTAAGGTCGAGCGCGAACTGTGGAAGATCGTCCCTCCCGAGGAGGGCAATGACCTCTGCCATCGCTTTGTCCACCACGGGCGCGCCGTCTGCGTCGCCCGCCGCCCGCAGTGCGGCATCTGCTGCCTGCGCGACATCTGCCGCTACGCGAAAGGGCTTGAAAAAGGGGCAGAAAAGAATGCACAAAAGGATTAGAAGCAGCAGCTTTAAAGCGGCTTTTCGAAAGGACTCGAAAAGAGTCCGGAAAACCTGGAAAAAGGGCAGAAAAGAACCTGAAACAGTCCGGAAAAACGGGTTTATAAAGGATATGCAAGGGGCGCGCGAAAAGAAAGAAAAGCCGGCGAAAGGAACTGTTGGCTTCCCGCCGGTCATTGTCAATCTCCGGGGAGAATATAGACTGTGAAAAAGCTGATCGACTATCTCGAAATGGACCGGGACCGGGTTATGTCCGGCCTGCAGGGCGCCGCGACGCCGGCGGCCGCGCAGGAGATTCTGGAAAAGGAGGCGGACCGCCTGCTTTTGCAGTATAACGAAGAGTGTACGAGTGTCCGGATCCGGGACGCGGCCTCGGGCATGCTGCAGGCTTTGCGCAGCAGTGTTCCTTTCCTGGATTCCGCGGGTGAGGCACAGGTCTGGCAGCGGGATGGCAGTGTCTCCGGCGGCGCCGCCGGAGCCGGCACAGCCGGTGCGAAAGGGAAGAGCCTGTCCGGGATTTTCCTGGTTGTCGGCGCAGTTTTGACCGTTGCGGCGTTTGCCGTGCCGGCGTTGTCCGTCGGCGGGACGGCCGCCTTCGGAGCCCTGCTGAAAGGGATCCTTTTGCCGGTTGCCGGCGGCGGATGCCTGTATGCCGCGGGGAGGACAGCGGGTTCCAACACCCGGATCGGGATAGAAACAAAAAGCGGGAAAAACGGCAGCCGGGAGGGCACCTCCCGGCGGATCGAGATCATGATCGATCCGGAAAAGCTCTGGAGCAGTCTCCGGGGCGCGGTGATGGTCATTGACCGCAATCTCGAGACCGTGTCCGAAAGCGAGGCGTATGACCGGAGGAAAGACCTCGACGCGGCTTCGGGCGCGAAGGGCATTTCGGCGGAGGAGGTTGAACTGTTTTCCGGTCTCCTGGAGATGGCCGACGCGGAGAGTCCCCAGATGGCGGCTGATATCCGCTATTACCTGCACAAAAAGAACATAGACGTACTTCCCTGGACCGAGCAGAATGCCGCCTGGTTTGAGATGCTTCCCGCCGCTCCCGGAGCCTTTGCAGCTTCCGGACCGAACGGCACAGGGACCTCCGGATCGCCGGGCGGCGGCAGCTATGACATCGTGAATCCGCAGGCGGTGACCATACGCCCCGCGCTTGCCCAGAACGGAAAGCTTCTGAAAAAAGGCCTCGCGGTGCGGTAAATCCTCTTGAAGAGCTTTTGCTCCCCGGTGGAGGCAGTTACGGTGCCATCCGA
>JAUNJS010000305.1 GCA_030533125.1 Eubacteriales bacterium
AATCTCCCGGAACGTGAATCCTCTTATTCTCCGGTCTCTTATTCCGCTTTTAATTCCGCGTATTACTCCGCCGCCGCTTCTGCCGCGGGAGCAGCGCCTTCGCTGTCTTTTTCCGAGATCTGCTTGATCAGGCGGGCGAAATTCGCGACAGGAGACTGCATGCTGCCGAGAAGTCTTCCGAGCAGGATATCTCTGGAAGGGATCTGGGAAACTTCTTCGATTCCCTTGACATCGAGGATCTTGTCTTCGACGACTCCGCCCTTCACCTCCAGATTCTTCGCGGTCTTCGCGAATTCACAGATGATCCTGGCGGGAGCCGTTGCGTCATCCTTGGAAACCGCAATTGCGCTCGGGCCGTTCAGCAGATCGGAAAGGCCTTCAAACACGGTTCCCTTGAACGCGAAATTCATCATTGTGTTCTTGTAAACCTTGTAGAAAACACCGGCCTCACGGAGCTGTTTGCGAAGTTCCGTATCCTGCTGAACTGTCAGTCCTCTGTGGTCAACCAGAACCAGAGACTGCGCGCCGTCGATTTTCGAGGAAATCTCTTCAACGACGGGCTGTTTCAATTCAACTTTTGCCATTACATTACCTCCTTATAGATTTTTTTGCCGCGGCTGTACGCCGTACCGGCACCGGTAAAAAAACTCTCTGCCGTGAAGACAGAGAGTTTAAATATCGAATCCGCAGGAACGTGTTTCCGCAATCCCGGAAGATCATGGAAAACGTCGTCTGTACCGGTCGAATCCTTCCTCATCCTCGGCGGGTGGAGTCCCCTTTACGCGTCGGAAGACATTTATGTACCTGTCTCCTTCGCACCCGCTGTCTTCGGCTGAAAACGTTTTTACACTATAGCATACGCCTTTTTCCCTGTCAAGAGAAAAAACGTACTGTTCTTTTCTCAATACCTGTTGCAGACAACCTTAACGCCGGGGCCCATGGTGGTCGCGAGCGAGATGCTCTTGATGTACTGGCCCTTGACGGCTGCGGGCCTGGCCTTGACAACCGCCTCGATCAGGGCGTTGTAGTTGGTCAGCAGCTGCTCCTCGGTAAAGGAGGCCTTTCCGATCGGGCAGTGGATGATGTTGGATTTGTCGAGCCTGTATTCGATCTTACCTGCTTTGATATCGTTGATCGCCTTGGTGACATCCATCGTGACAGTACCGGCCTTGGGGTTCGGCATCAGGCCTTTGGGTCCGAGGATACGGCCGAGGCGGCCGACAACGCTCATCATGTCAGGGGTTGCGACGACAACGTCAAAATCCAGCCATCCTTCGTTCTGGATGCGGGGAACGAGCTCCTGGCCGCCGACGAAGTCAGCGCCCGCAGCCTGTGCCTCATCCAGCTTCGCGCCTTTTGCGAACACGAGGACGCGCACCTTCTTGCCGGTTCCGGCGGGAAGGACGACAGCGCCGCGGACCTGCTGGTCAGCATGGCGTCCGTCGCAGCTTGTGCGGATATTGATCTCAATGGTCTCATCAAATTTCGCAGTCGCGGTCTTTTTGACAAGCGCGATCGCATCTGCCGGCTCATAAACGACTGTGCGGTCGACAAGCTTCGCCGCTTCCACATACTTCTTACCGTGTTTCATATCTGTTTCCTCCTATCGGCGATTCCGCTTTATTCCGTGACAGTGATTCCCATGCTTTTGGCAGTGCCTTCGATCATGCTCATGGCAGCCTCCAGGCTGGCCGCGTTCAGATCGGGCATCTTGGTCTCGGCGATCTCCTTGATCTGGGCTTTTGTAACCGAGCCGACCTTCTCCTTGTTCGGAACACCGGATGCCTTCTGGAGGCCTGCGGCCTTCTTGAGCAGGACGGGTGCCGGAGGAGTCTTTGTAATGAAGCTGAAACTTCTGTCCGCATAAACGGTGATGACGACAGGAATGATCAGATCACCCTTGTCCGCAGTCCTCGCGTTAAACTCTTTGGTGAACTGCACGATGTTGACACCATGCTGACCAAGCGCGGGGCCTACCGGGGGAGCGGGGGTCGCTTTCCCGGCCGGAATCTGCAATTTGATGTAACCAGTAACTTTCTTAGCCATTTTTCCTCCTTTGTGGTATGCGCAGCATGGCGGCTGCTCCCACGAAATTTAAATCCAATCGCCTCCGGCAGGCGCGGGCGCCCGGCCTTGCGGCGAATTGCTGCCGAATTGAAACGGGATCCGGAATGAAAAACCGAGAGGGTTCAGCCGTATTTCCGGAGTTCCGCGTATCCGATCTCCACGGGCGTCTCCCGCCCGAAGAGTTCCACATTGATCGTGGCGGACTGTTTGTTGTCGTCCATCTTCTGCACGATGCCGATCGTATCCTTCCAGATGCCGGCGACCACCGACACGCTGTCTCCGACTTTGAAATCGACGGAAATGCTCCTGCCCCGTATGCCGAGCGGCTTCATCTCCGCCTCTGTAAGCGGGACAGCCTTGCTGCCCGGGCCCACAAAACCGGTCACGCCCCTCGTGTTGCGGACTACGTACCAGGTGTCGTCATTCATGATCATGCGCACCAGCACGTAACCGGGGAACATTTTCCTGGATACGTTCTTTTTCTTGCCGTCCTTGACCTCCACAGCATCCTGCATGGGGACGCGCACCTCAAAAATCTGGTTCTCCAGATGTCGGTTCCCGACGGTCTTCTCAATTCCCGTCTTGACCTTGTTCTCATATCCCGAATACGTATGCGCCACGTACCACTTGGGTTCGTCCGAGATCGCGCTCTCGTCGAGCCGGTTTTCCTCCGAAGCGCCCTCCTGCGCGGCAAGGGAAGCGGCAACCGCCGCGGCTTCCTCCGCGTCCGAGACCGCTGTGTCCGCCCCGTCGGCGGCCTCGCCGGAGAGAGCTCTCTTCCTCTCTTCTTCCGCTTTCTCGATATCCGCTGCCGTCCTGGAAAAATCAGGACGTCTGGTTTCGCGGACTCCCGGAAGATTTTCCAGCTTGATCCTGGCACGTATCGGCTTTGCATCAGAGTTGTTGTCTGTCATTCATCTACCTCATCCAAACTGTCCCGGCCTGTGCGTCCGCCGGACGGCCGGTCTTTTCTCTGCTGTCGCGGGCTTCTTAGCGAATGCGGTGCCGGAAGCATTGCCGCAGCAGTGCCGAAGGAAACCGGGATCGCCGCCGCGTCAGCCTGCATTGACCTTTACAAGCACGTCGATCAGGTTCTGCGCGCCGAAATCAATGACAGCAATCAACAGCCCGGTGATGACCGTCGCGCAGACGACCGCGATCAGCTGCTTGACCAATGTCTCCCGGCTGGGCCAGATGATCTTGCCGAATTCGATCCTGACTCCCTTGAAAAAACGCCCGAGTCCGGACTGCTTCGCTTTATCCTTCTTTTCCGATGCCATGAATGACTCCTTATTTTGTCTCCTTATGAACCGTATGCTTCCTGCAGAACCTGCAGTACTTCTTCATTTCAAGACGCTCAGGGTGTGTTTTCTTATCCTTTGTTGTGTTATAATTTCTCTGTTTGCACTCGGTGCATGATAATGTAATCCTTGTACGCATGCCGAACCTCCAAAATCACTGCGTTGTTTCTGAAGCCTGCCCGAACGCCGCATCCTCCGGTCCCGCCGCTCATCCGGCCCCTCCGCAAGGACATCAGTCGACGCATACGGGGGCGGACCGCCTGCGCGGGAGCCTCTTTCCGCCGCGCCGGCATGCGGCGCGGGGGGATTTTTCCGGAAACCCCGGCTTTTCGCGCAAAAAAAAAAGAGTTTCTGCAACCTTTTGGATTACAATACCACAGAAGCCCCTTTACGTCAACACAAAAAAACGGAAATTGCCGGCGCTCCGGATCAGGAAAACAGCCGGCAGATATGCAGATATAAGGAAATCACCGACATGAAAGACCGCCGCTCCCGCTGGAACCGGATCCAGAACATTCTTCTGATCCTGCTGCCCATCCTCATTCTCCTGTCCCTCGCGTACACGGCCGTCACAGGCCGCGCCTTCCGGCAGCGGAACACCGGGCGGGACACAACCCCGCCGTCCCTGCTGCTGACCCGCGACGAAAACTACTTTGTCCTGCCGGGGGAGATGTATGAAGAGGAAGGTTACGCCGCCTACGACGACAGGGACGGAGATCTCACGAAAAAAGTGGAGGTCTCGGTGAGCGGCGACATGGTCCGCTACAGAGTGCAGGATGAGGCGGGCAACATCACAATCCGGTTCCGGAAGATCCCCCGGATCAGCGCCGGCAAAGAGCCGTGATTCATTCCATGATTCTATGATTCCATAATTCGATGGTTACAGAATTCTGTTATT
>JAUNJS010000306.1 GCA_030533125.1 Eubacteriales bacterium
ATCTTACGGGAATAATACTTTACGGAATAGTATATTCTTTACGGAAATGGTTTAAAAAACAGTTTCTGAAGAAACAGGAGGATAATACCATGACAGAAATGGAAAAACTGAATCTGAATGATCTGGAAGAAGCCACGGGAGGAATTGGAGGAGGCGGTGTCATTTCCTGGGGGAAGGCAATTTCCAATGTTGCATCCGGTTATCTGGCGCTGCGGAATGCTCCGGGTACGGAAGACGGCAATGTGATCACACGCATAGAGAACGGCGTCAGCTTTTTGATTAATGAAGGCAGGACACTGGGAAACTACATCTGGGCGCGCTACAATAATCAGGAGGGCTGGGTGAGCCGGGAGCTGATCACCAGACTTCGGGGAGATAAGGAAGTGTAACCAGCGAATGTTGATCAGCCTGCCGGATTCAGAGACGGGAAAAGGCATTCGAGGCAGGCGGGACCGCGGGCACAGAGCGCCTTGATCAGGCCGCGGAGACGGGAAAAGGCATGCGCAGCGAACAGGTCAGCGGCAGCGAACGGGGCGCTTCGGCGCGGAGAGTGACTCGGCGGGGAGCGCGCCGGCATGGAGGGGAAAAATGAGATTTGTCACGTTTCAGAGAGTAATAAAAAATGACAGCGGCGCGGACGGAATCAATCCGGTTCTGGAATATGGCCTTCCTGTCACCTCGGAGGACGGGAGCATCGTCCGCCCTGCTGTCCTGCAGACCATGGAGGAGACCGGACTGCTGTCCGCGGACGGGACGCATATCCTGCCACTTGCGCGGACGGGTTTTTCCTTTCCGGATATGAATACGCTGATTGCCGAGTCGACACCGGAAATGCTGCAGGAGATCGGGCGGATCGCGGCGGCTTTTGAGGTTTTCGTCAAAAACAAGCAGTTAAAGGAAGAAGCAGAAAAGGGCGGAGACGCAGATCCGGTCGAGGCCGGGCAGGAGGCCGGGAGCGATCCCAGCCTGCGGGTCGGCGCGGACGCAAAGCTTCTGTCCCCGATTCCCTGCCCCCTGCAGGATGTCATCTGCCTGGGGCTCAACTATACGGAGCACGCCGAAGAGGCGGCCGCCTATTCGAGCGAATCCTTTACCTCCAAAGACCGGTATCCCGTTTATTTCTCCAAACGCGTCTTCCGCTCACCCGGCGACGAAGACCCGGTACCTGCCTACGAAGGCCTTGTCGATTCCCTCGACTACGAGGCGGAGCTGGCAGTCATTATCGGCTGCGATGTCAAGGGAATCACGCCGGAGGAAGTGCCGGGATGCATCTTCGGTTATACGATCCTGAACGACTTTTCCGCGCGGAATCTCCAGACGCGGCACACACAGTGGTATCTGGGAAAGAGCCTCGACGGCTATACGCCCATGGGTCCCTGCATCGTGACAGCGGACGAGTTTTCCTTCCCGCCGCGTCTCGCCATCCGCAGCACAGTCAACGGAGAGCTGCGGCAGGACAGCACGACCGACATGCTGATCTTCGGGATCGACCGCATTATTTCCGAACTCAGCGCGGCGATGACCCTGCGCGCGGGCACGATCATTTCGACCGGCACGCCCAGGGGCGTCGGCATGGGTTTTGATCCGCCCCGTTTCCTGCAGAAGGGCGATACCGTCACCTGCGAGATCGAAGGGATCGGAACCCTGACCAACATTGTCGGTGAATAGGGTCACCTGTCCGGCACTGTAATGTCGAAGTAATCTAATCTGATCGGTACTTTGACCAGCATTGTCGGGGAATAAGGACCCGGGCGGTTTCTGTGCCCGGGAGCCGGAAGGAGCGGATCCGGAGATTTTTTACATAAGAGGAAACTGCGCGGCGGCGGAAAGGCCCTGAGTGTTCCGGGATCCAACAAAAAACGGCCGTGACGGAGCCGGAAGGAGATGGAAGATGAGTTTAAATGATACCCCTTCGGGCGAGCGGATCCACATCGGGTTTTTCGGTCGAAGAAATGCCGGAAAATCCAGTGTCGTCAATGCCGTGACCGGACAGGACCTGGCGGTCGTCTCCCGGGTGGAGGGGACGACGACGGACCCGGTTAAAAAAGCGATGGAGCTTCTGCCGCTCGGACCGGTTCTGATCATCGATACCCCCGGCTTCGACGATGAGGGAGCTCTGGGGGAACTGCGCGTCCGGAAGACAAGGCAGGTTCTGGCGCAGACCGACGTGGCGGTCCTGGTCGTTGACGGCAGCCGCGGCATGTGCGCCTGTGACCGGCAGCTGCTCGAACTGTTTGCCGAGAAGGAGATTCCCTTTTTAATCGCGTGGAACAAATGCGACCTCGCGGAAGCAGCTGCGGCTGCCGCACGCGTACGGAGCGGCAGAACGGACACCCCGGAATCAGAGGGACTGTCCGGGGCGGCTGCGGGCGCGCCGGATTCCGGGGAGCCGGCAGGGACGGTTCTCCCTGTCAGCGCGCTCACAGGAGAAGGCATTTATACTCTGAAAGAACAGATCGGCGCCCTCTACAGGAGCTGGAAGGCCGGCCGGGAGGCGGAACCCCGCCTGGTCTCAGACCTGCTCAAAAAGGGAGATCAGGTGATTCTGGTCATACCGATCGATAAATCCGCGCCCAAAGGACGCCTGATTCTGCCGCAGCAGCAGGTGATCCGGGACATACTCGACGCCCGCTGCACCGCGGTCTGTATTCAGGAGGACAATGTACAGCGCACACTGGACAGTCTGCGGACTCCTCCCGCGCTTGTCATCACAGACAGTCAGGTCTTCGCTTCCGTACAGAAAGACGTACCGGACGATATCCCTCTGACTTCTTTCTCCATCCTGATGGCACGCTACAAAGGGTTCCTTAAGACAGCCGCGCCGGGAGCCGCGGCCATTGACCGGCTGCAGGACGGCGACAGGATCCTCATCGCGGAGGGATGCACCCATCACCGCCAGTGCGAAGACATCGGCACTGTGAAGCTCCCCCGCTGGCTTTCGGACAGAACAGGGAAACAGCTTGTGATCGAGACTTCCTCCGGAAACAGTTTTCCTGAAGATCTCACTCCCTACGCGATGGTCATCCACTGCGGCGGCTGTATGCTCAATGAGCGGGAGATGCAGAGCCGGATCCGCCGCGCGGTGGCGCAGGGCGTCCCGGTGACGAATTACGGTACAGCGATCGCCTACATGAACGGCATCCTGAAGAGGAGCACCGCCATGTTCCCGGATATTACGCTTTAGGAACACCGCCATGTTCCCGGATATTGCGCTTTAAGAGCACCGCCATATTTCCGGACCGGGTTTTCTGATCAATTATATTTCTGAGCAAGATAAGGAATACAGGGGAAAAGGAATGGCTGAGTATGATCTCAAAAGGCTGGAAGTCGCGATCCAGTACATCAGGCGCATGGCGGACGGACGCAATCCCGTCACGAACCGGCCGGCTCCGGAAAACGAGGTGCTTTCCAACGCGAACGTGAACCGCTGCCTGAAATTTGTGGAGGAGATCCTGCGGGATGTCCACAGCGCCGGAGGAAAAGTCGGTGCGCTTCCGAGAAAAGAGCGGGCGGCCAGAATCAATGTCGCGGAGACATTCCCCTACGAGATCCTGAAAAAATATCACTATGAACGGGACCAGCAGATTTCCTATTTCCTGAATCAGCTGGCGGAGGAACTGCCGGAAGGAGAGACCATGCCGGTCGGCGCGGTCCGCGTCAACAACTGGCTGCGCGACAACGGCTATCTGGAAAAACGTCTGATGCAGGAGACCGGCAATGAAAACACGGTCCCGACCGAAAAGGGAATGGCGATCGGGATCTATATGGAAAAGGCCGGGATGCCTCCCAGGGAGTACTATCGGATCTATTATAACGAACAGGCGCAGAGGTTTCTGGTCGACAATTTCCGCAGGATTCTCACAGAAGAAGAGGAAAAAAGCGCGTTGAAAAAAGCGCGCAGGCAGAAGGAAAAAGACGATCTGAAATGGCAGAAGAGACAGGAAAACAGGGAGAGCGCGGAGCAGCGCGCGCCCTATGGACAGCAGGCGCCGCAGGGGAGGGACGTATCCCGTCCGTCCGGGGATCCCGCGTTTGACTCGCTGGTGGCCAGTCTGTCTTATGATTATGGCGACAGTTTGTATTCCCAGGGCAATTCCGAGGCCCCGGATCCGGGTTTTTCCGTTCCGGACTTTATGGGGGACGGCTGGGAAAGCGTCGATGGGGAAGGACTTCCGTGGTGAGACGCGGGCGTGTCCGCGCGTCGGCAGCCGCTCCTTCGGAACTGTGGTCCTTTCCGCTCGCGTCGGCGGCCGCTCCTTTGGAGCT
>JAUNJS010000004.1:0-22509 GCA_030533125.1 Eubacteriales bacterium
AGCTGCAGAAGGCGCAGAGGCAGAGGCTGTTGAAGGCGCTGCGGAAGGTACTCCCGAAGGAGAGACCGGCGAGGATGCCGTGAAATCCACGACCGTTCTTGAACACGGCGCCATCTACCCGATCGAGAGCAACATGACAATGTACGCGGATGCGTCCGCGGATTCCGATGTTGTTATGGAGCTTCCGGGAGACGCGGGCTGGAGTGTTGCGATTGAGAACCCTGCGGAAGCCGGCAACGGATGGCATTATGTATCTGTATGGCTTCAGGGCGCGGCAACATACGGCTACATTCAGATTCCCTGAGTTTATTTGGAGACAGATTCAGGAGCTGTCTGCGGACGGCAGCCACAGAGCACCCTGCTGCGCGGCGCGCGCCTGCGGGACTCTCGGTTCCGGAGCAGTTCTGACTGCTTTCCAGTACCCGGGGGAGGCGGAGAACCAGAACAGACTCCCAGAATAACAAAGAGAATCCGGTACAGGCGGCTGCGCCTGTACCGGATTTCTGTGTCGGTTCCCGATACTTTGTACCGGGGAAGCGCCGGGGCTGTCACAACCGGTATCGACCGGACCTGTGCAGATCCCGCGGACTCCGGACAGTATACACCGCGCTTTATGATGCAGGTTATGCAGGACTATGAATCAGATGTTGATTTTCGCGTTGGAAAGCATCCTGCTTGGCGTCGGCCTCGCCATGGATGCCTTTTCCGTCTCTGTGGCCAACGGCCTGCAGGATCCGCGCATGCGCAGAAAAAGGGCGTGGATCATCGCCGGGGCATTCGCGTTTTTTCAGTTCCTTATGCCGGTGATCGGCTGGTTCTGCGTCCATACGATCGCGGAACACTTCGCGCTGTTCAGGAGGGCTGTTCCCTGGATCGCGTTTGTGCTTCTGGGTGTGCTGGGCACGAAGATGATCCTGGAGGGAAGCGGGGACGGCGCGCCCGGGGCGGAGGCAGTCCGGCTCACGGCCGGGGAGCTTCTGGCGCAGGGAATCGCCACGTCCATCGACGCTTTGTCCGTCGGTTTTACCATTGCGTCCTACAGGGCCGCGGAGGCGCTTGCGGCATCATTCCTGATCGGGCTGACGACCTTCGTCATCTGCCTCGCCGGCATCCGGGTCGGGAAGGTCTTCGGCATGCGCCTCGCGGGCAGAGCCACTGTCTTCGGGGGAATTATTCTGATCGCGATCGGATGTAAGATCCTTTTCGGAGGCGGATTCTGATCCGGGGCAGGAAATCTGCCGAAATCCGGTTCCGGCCGCGGAAAGCCGCGATGGATTTACTTTCGGTCCTTTTTATGATACGATACTGTAATCCGGGGCTGGCGCCGGGAGTACAGCGGGCGTGAGATTATTAACGATTCTCCGCTTACTGCGCTGCTGCTTTGACATGAAGGGGAATTATTTGGAGGAAAACGTTATGGAAAGCATGAATGATTACAAAGAAGAACTTGAGGCTTCGTTCCGTGAGCTGCATGTCGGCGATCTTGTGGACGGCACGGTGATCGGCGTCAGCGAAGAAGGCGTTACCGTGGACCTGAAGTACTATACGCAGGGCTTCATCCGCAGGGCGGACCTGAGCGCCGACCCCACATTCAACCCGATGCAGGATATGCATGAGGGAGATGAGGTCAAGGCTACGATCCTCAAGATGGACGACGGAAACGGCAGCATCGCATTGTCCCGCAAAGCCGCCGTGAACATCCTGGCCTGGGATAAACTGAAGGAAATGATGGACAATAAGGAAGTCATCACCGTACAGATTCTGGAGACCGTCAAGGCAGGCGTTGTGACCTACGTGGAAGGGATCCGCGCTTTCATTCCTGCTTCCCAGCTCAGCGATGCCTATGTGGAAAATACCGCCGACTGGATCGACAAGGATGTCGATGTGCGCATCATTACCTGTGATCCGGAGAAAAAGAGACTCGTGCTCTCCGGCCGGGAAGTCGCCCGCGACCGCAGGAAACAGGAGCGCCGCCGCCGTATTGACGCCATGAAGCCCGGCACTGTCCTCGAAGGAACTGTCCAGACCATCAAGCCCTACGGCGCGTTCGTGGATCTCGGGGACGGCATTGACGGACTCGTCCACATCTCTCAGATGAGCGTCAAGCGCGTGAACGATCCGAACGAAGTCGTCAAGGAAGGCGACAAGGTGAAGGTCAAAATCACCAAGGTGGCCGATGGCAGGATCAGCCTGAGCATGAAGGCCCTCGAGGACGCTCCGGTGCAGGAGAAGGAAGACATTCCGGACATCTCCCTGTACACGACGAAGGAAAATGCCACGACGAGCCTCGGCGATCTGTTGAAGGGACTCAAGTTCGACTGAAATTAAAGAAGAAAAAACAGGAAAAAGAAAAACAGGAGGGCGGGGCAGCGGGAGCGGACGCTCCTTCAGGACGCGCAGGATCCGCTGCGCATGCCTGCGGGCAGAAAAACCGCGAATGAATCTTGGAAAATGATCAAAAAAGGAATGCCGGGAGCAGGCATTCCTTTTTTGACTGTTTTCCTGCCGCAGCTGTTTCACCGCGGGACTTTTAAAGTTGTTCTTTTCAACTGATATGAGATGTGTTATACTGAATCTCCAACGCAACATATGTTCGATCGGGCGGACGCGGAAATCGCCCGCGTTTTCCGCATTTTCCTGCAGCGGAAGGGCCGCGTCTTAGCTGCCCGGCCGGACAGACCTTCATCTGTGACGGGGAGGACAGTCATGGATCATTTTGTACTTCACTCGGAATACGCGCCGACCGGTGACCAGCCGCAGGCGATTGAGGAGCTCGTGAAGGGCTTTCGGGAGGGGAACCAGTTTGAGACCCTCCTCGGCGTGACAGGATCCGGAAAGACGTTTACGATGGCGAACGTCATCCAGGCGCTGAACAAGCCGACGCTGATCATTTCCCACAACAAGACCCTCGCGGGGCAGCTCTACGGCGAAATGAAGGAGTTTTTTCCGGAAAACGCCGTGGAGTATTTCGTAAGTTACTATGATTATTACCAGCCGGAGGCCTACATCCCCCAGAGCGACACCTACATCGCGAAGGATTCGATGATCAACGACGAGATCGACAAACTGCGCCTTTCCGCCACGGCTTCGCTGGCCGAGCGCCGGGATGTGATCGTGGTGGCCTCCGTCTCCTGCATCTACGGCCTTGGCAGTCCGGACGAGTTCAAGGGCATGTCCATCTCCCTCAGGCCCGGGATGGAGAAGGACCGCGACGAGGTGCTGCGCGACCTGGTGGCGATCCAGTACACCCGCAACGACATGGCGCTCGAGCGCTGCAACTTCCGCGTCCGCGGCGACACGGTCGAGATCTTCCCCGCGCAGGGGAGCGAATTCATCCTGCGCGTAGAGTGGTTCGGCGACGAGATCGACCGCATCTGCGAGGTCGACCGGCTGACCGGCCGCGTCCACCGCCAGCTCGAGCACGTGATGATCTATCCCGCCTCCCACTATGTCGTCCCCCAGGAAAAGATCAACGCCGCCTGTGATAACATTGAGGTGGAGCTGCGGGACCGCGTGAAATATTTTAAGGGAGAGGACATGCTCCTGGAGGCTCAGCGCATTGCCGAGCGCACCAATTTCGATGTGGAAATGATGAGGGAGACCGGCTTCTGTTCCGGTATAGAAAACTATTCCCGCCACCTGAATTTCATGAAGGAGGGCGAGCCGCCCATGACCCTCATGGACTTTTTTGACAATGATTTTCTTATTATTATAGACGAATCGCACATGACGATCCCCCAGATCGGAGCCATGTACCGCGGCGACCGCTCGCGCAAGGAGACCCTGGTCCGCTACGGCTTCCGGCTCCCTTCCGCCCTGGACAACCGCCCCCTCAATTTCGGGGAATTCGAGAACCACATCGACCAGATGCTCTTTGTCTCCGCGACCCCCGGCACCTACGAGGAGGAGCACGAGCTGCTCCGCGCCGAGCAGGTCATCCGCCCTACCGGCCTCCTCGATCCGAAGATCGACGTGCGCCCCGTGGAAGGCCAGATCGATGACCTCATCGGCGAGATCCGCAGGGAGACAGAGAACAAAAACAAGGTTCTGATCACGACCCTTACGAAAAAGATGGCGGAGGATCTGACCGACTACCTCGCGGAGGCCGGCATCCGCGTCAAATACCTCCACTCGGACATCGACACCCTCGAGCGCTCCCAGATCATCCGCGACATGCGCCTGGACGTCTTTGACGTGCTCGTCGGCATTAACCTCCTGCGCGAGGGCCTCGACATCCCCGAGATCTCCCTCGTCGCCATCCTCGACGCGGACAAGGAGGGATTCCTCCGCTCCGGGACCTCTCTCATCCAGACCATCGGCCGCGCAGCCCGGAACGCGGACGGCCATGTCATCATGTACGCGGACAACATGACCGACTCCATGCGCCGCGCCATTGAAGAGACCGAGCGCCGCCGCGCCATCCAGCAGAAATACAACGAGGAGCACGGCATCACGCCCCAGACCATCCGCAAGGCTGTCCGCGACCTCATTTCCATCTCGAAGGAGATCTCCAGGGAGGAGGTCCGCTTCGAAAAGGATCCCGAGTCCATGGACGCGAAGGAGCTCACGAAGCTCATCGCCGACGTAGAGAAACAGATGCGCCGCGCCGCAGCCGACCTCAATTTCGAGGCCGCCGCCGAGCTCCGCGACCGCATGACAGAACTGAAAAAACACCTCCTGGAGGTCGAGAACGGCCTCCGCGAAGCGCCCGATGCGGCCTCCCGGCCCGCGGCGCCTTCCGGACAGACCTCTTCCGGCATGCACGACGTCGTCCGGAGCGCCGAGCGCGCCGCGAAGCGCGGCGCCCGCCGGAAAACCTCCGGCAGGACAGAGCGCAGGACGAAGAAATAGACGCGCTTCCTTTTTACAGCCGCTGCTTCATATTTTTTAGTATGACACGGCGGGAGCGTGCTGCAGCATGGAGTATGGATATGGCAGAAAAAAAGATGAAAAAGCCCGATTACTGGCCGGCGCTGGCGGAAAATGAAGAGAAGGCGCTCGCCCAGCGGGAGATCGACGCCCAGCGCCGCAAAAAGATCTATGCCGACGATTGCATCAGGATCCGCGGCGCGAACGAGCATAACCTCAAGGGGATCGACGTGTCCATCCCCCGCAACCAGCTGGTCGTCCTGACCGGTCTGTCGGGATCGGGCAAATCCTCCCTGGCTTTTGATACGATCTACGCAGAGGGACAGCGGCGCTACATGGAGTCGCTTTCTTCGTATGCGCGCCAGTTCCTGGGACAGATGGAGAAGCCGGATGTGGAGAACATCGAGGGTCTCTCGCCCGCGATCTCCATCGACCAGAAGTCCACGAACCGCAACCCGCGCTCTACAGTGGGCACCGTGACGGAGATCTACGATTACTTCCGACTTCTTTATGCCCGCATCGGCATTCCGCACTGCCCGAACTGCGGCAGGGAGATCGCGAAGCAGACGGTTGACCAGATGGTGGACCGCATGATGGCGCTGCCGGAAGGCACACGCGTCCAGATCCTCGCGCCGGTCGTCCGCGGCCGGAAGGGCCGCCACGAGAAGGTCATCGACCGCGCCCGCCGGGCGGGGTATGTCCGCCTCCGCGTGGACGGGAACCTCTACGATGTCTCCGAGGACATCACGCTGGACAAAAACATCAAGCACAACATCGAGATCGTCGTGGACCGCCTTGTCATCAGACCGGGAACGGAGCGGCGCATGACGGATTCCGTGGAAAACGCCCTGTCCCTGTCCGAAGGCCTGGTGCAGGCGGACGTGGTCGGAGGGGAACTCCTGCAGTTCTCCCAGAGTTTCGCGTGTCCGGACTGCGGGATCAGCATTCCCGAGATCGAGCCCCGCAGCTTTTCCTTCAACAATCCCTTCGGAGCCTGCCCGGACTGCGCGGGACTTGGATACCGCATGGAGTTCGATCCGCGCCTCATCGTGCCCGACGAGCGTCTCTCCATCAACGACGGCGCGATCGCGGTTCTGGGCTGGCAGTCCTGCATGCAGAAGGGAGGTTTTTCCAACGCGATTCTCCTCGCGCTCTGCAAAGAGTACGGCTTCAAGATGTCGACGCCCTGGAAGGACCTGCCGGAAGAAGCGCGGAAAATGCTCATGTACGGCGCGGACCGGAGCGTGGACGTCCACTATGAGGGACAGCGCGGAAAGGGCGTCTATCCCGTTACCTTCGAGGGCCTTCTCGAAAACACGCGCCGCCGCTACCGCGAAACAGCTTCCGAGACCATGCGCGCGGAATACGAGTCCTTCATGCAGATCACGCCCTGCGAGACCTGCGGAGGCAGGCGCCTGAAAAAAGAGTCCCTGGCGGTCACCGTAGGCGGCGTCAACATTTTCGACCTGACCTGTTTCTCCGTCGGAAAGCTCCGGGCATTCCTCAACGGGCTGCAGCTGTCAGAGACGCATCAGCTCATCGGAAAGCAGATTCTCAAGGAGATCCGCGCCCGCGTGAGTTTCCTCAACGATGTCGGCCTGGATTACCTGACCCTCGCCCGCGCGACGGCGACCCTCTCCGGCGGAGAGGCGCAGCGCATCCGCCTCGCGACGCAGATCGGCTCCGGCCTCGTGGGCGTCTGCTACATCCTGGACGAACCCAGCATCGGCCTCCACCAGCGCGACAATGACAAGCTCCTGCACACGCTCAAAAACCTCCGCGACCTGTGGAATACCGTGATCGTCGTAGAGCACGACGAGGACACCATGCGCGCGGCGGATTACATCGTGGATATAGGCCCGGGCGCCGGTTCCAGAGGCGGCGAGATCGTCGCCTGCGGCACGGCGGAGGACATCATGGCTGTGCCGGAGTCCATCACCGGCCAGTATCTCTCCGGGAAAAAGTCCATTCCCGTGCCCGCGGAGCGCCGCGCGCCCGCGGGCTGGCTCCATATCCGGGGCGCGGCGGTCAACAATCTCAAACACATCGACGTCGATATTCCGACCGGCGTGCTGACAGTTGTCACCGGTGTCTCCGGCTCCGGAAAGAGCTCCCTGATCAACGAGATCCTCTACAAGCGCCTGGCCCGGGACCTCAACCGCGCGCGCACGGTTCCCGGACAGCACGACGCGATGGAGGGCGTTGAACAGCTCGACAAGGTCATCAACATCGACCAGTCTCCGATCGGGCGCACGCCGCGGTCAAACCCCGCGACCTATACCGGCGTGTTTGACCTGATCCGCACCCTTTTCGCCGGAACCCAGGATTCCCGCGCCCGCGGCTACGCCAAGGGACGCTTTTCGTTTAACGTGAAGGGCGGCCGCTGCGAAGCCTGCTCCGGTGACGGCATCATCAAGATCGAAATGCACTTCCTCCCCGACGTCTACGTCCCCTGTGAGGTATGTCACGGGAAACGCTACAACCGCGAGACGCTGGAGGTCCGCTATAAAGGGAAAAATATATCCGATGTCCTGGAAATGACCGTCGAGGAGGCGCTGGAATTTTTCGAGAACGTGCCTGCGATCCGCCGCAAGATCCAGACCCTCTACGATGTCGGACTCGGATACGTCAAACTCGGCCAGCCCTCCACGGAACTCTCCGGCGGCGAAGCCCAGCGCATCAAGCTCGCCACGGAGCTCTCCCGCAAGAGCACCGGAAAGACCATTTATATTCTGGATGAGCCGACCACCGGCCTCCACTTCGACGACGTCGCGAAGCTTACAGACATCCTCCGCGAACTTGTCGAGGGCGGAAATACCGCCGTCGTCATCGAGCACAACCTCGACGTCATCAAGACCGCGGACTACATTATTGATATGGGACCGGAAGGCGGAGACGGCGGAGGAACCGTCGTGGCCTGCGGGACACCCGAGGAGATCGCGCGGAGGCACGATTCCTACACGGGGTATTATGTGAATAAGATGCTGGCGAGATAGATGCGGGTTTGCCGCTGCGGGGACGAACCTTCGCGGAACGGCAACCCCGCATTCAGGAGAACGATATGACGGAAATGAAGGGCTTCGTCTCCCACATCATCTACCGCAACGAGGAGAACGGCTATACCGTTTTCGAGGTGACGCGGACAGAGTCCGGAAAAAGTGAAGAGGATGCCGGAAATGCGGCGGAGGCGGCAGAAGGCGCAGGACTTGGCGATGTCGTGACCTGTGTGGGGTATCCCGTCTCAATCAGCGAGGGCGAGGGCTGCGCCGTGGCGGGAGATTATACGACGCATCCTGTATACGGGGAGCAGCTGCGCGTGCAGTCGTACCGGACCGTGGCGCCGGAAAACGCGCAGGCGATGTACCGGTATCTGGCGGCAGGGAGCATAAAGGGCATCGGACCGGCTCTCGCGGCCAGGATCGTGAAAAAATTCGGGGACGACACTTTCCGGATTATGGAGGAGGAACCGGAGGAGCTGGCCCGCGTCAAAGGGATCAGTCTTCGGATTGCCCGCGAGATCGGCGCGCAGATGGAAGATAAGAAGGACCTGCGGGACGCGATGGTCTTTTTGCAGCAGTACGGGATCGGGAGCGCCCATGCGGCGCGGATCTGGCAGACATACGGCACGGGGCTGTACGAGGTTATGAAGACCAATCCCTATCGGCTGGCGGAGGACATCCGCGGGATCGGTTTCGCGACAGCGGATGAGATCGCCCGCAGGATCGGCATCCGGGCGGATTCGGAATACCGTATCCGCAGCGGGATTCTGTACACGCTTTCCATGGCATCGGGAGAGGGACACAGCTATCTGCCGGAGGAGGTGCTGGTCCGGAGGACGGCTTCGCTGCTGCGGCTTTCCGCAGAGGAGATTCTGCTCCAGATGGAGAATCTGGCAGTGGAAAGGCGCCTGCGGATCCGTCGAAGCGCTTTGCCCGGCATCCCGCCCGGAGACTTGTTCCGCGCGGAGGAAACAGCAGACGAACTGCCGGATTCGCAGGTCGAAGTCTATCTGTCCGGCGTGTTCCGCCGTGAGCAGGAGATCGCGCAGCGGCTTCTCGACCTGGACGCGCAGGTGCGGAGAATGACTGCGGATCCTGAGAACCGGACAATAACAGCCGGTAAAGTTGCGCGTCTGGAGGAAGAGGAAAAGATTACGCTTGACCCGCTCCAGCGGCAGGCGGTCATGGAAGCTGCCGCCAATGCGGTTCTGCTGGTCTCCGGGGGACCCGGTACAGGAAAGACCACGACGATCAACACAATTATTCGGTTTTTCCGTGGAGAAGATCTGCGGGTTCTGCTCGCGGCGCCCACCGGGCGGGCCGCGCGGCGGATGACTGAGGCGACGGGTTATCCGGCGATGACCATACACCGTTTGCTCGGCGTCCGGAGCGTCGGCGGAGAGGACGATGACTTTTCTCCGGGAGAGGGGGCGGATCCGTTCCTGTCCCTGGAAGAAATGCCGGGGGAACTGTTCGGAAATGAAAAAACCGGGGGGCGCGCGGACGGCGGGAGCGGGAAGAATTATTCTTATTTTGAGAGGGATGAGGATAACCCGCTGGAGGCGGATGTCGTCATTATAGATGAGATGTCGATGGTGGACATGAACCTGTTCCACGCCCTTCTGAAGGCAGTGCCTGTCGGAGCCAGGCTCGTACTGGTGGGAGACGTCAATCAGCTTCCCAGCGTGGGGCCGGGGTGTGTGCTGCAGGATCTGATCGATTCGAGGGCTTTCCATACGATCATGCTCCGGCATGTTTTCCGGCAGGCCAGCGAGAGCGACATTGTCATGAATGCCCACAGGATCCTGCAGGGGGAATCCTTTCCAATGGACAATAAAAGCAGGGATTTCTTTTTCCTGGAAAGGGACCAGGCGCCGGTGATCTATAAACATACCGTGCAGCTGCTCCGGGAGATGCTGCCAAAGTATGTGCATTGCAGGCCGGAAGAGATCCAGGTGCTGACGCCGATGCGGCGGGGGAGTCTGGGGGTTGCCCGCCTCAACGAGGTTCTGCAGAGCGTCCTCAATCCCCCCGCGCGGGGGAAGCGGGAGCATGTGCGGCAGGATATTGTCTTCCGGGAAGGGGACAAGGTCATGCAGACCCGCAACAATTATCGCATCGAGTGGGAGGTGCGGGGCAATTTCGGGATGGCCGTCGACCGGGGGACGGGAATTTTTAACGGAGATTTCGGCCGGATTGAGGAGATTGATCCGCAGAGGGAGAGCATGACGGTCTGCTTTGATGACGCCCGTGTGGTGGAATATCCGTTTTCGGAGCTGGAAGATCTCGACCTCGCCTATGCCATTACGGTTCACAAGTCACAGGGCTCCGAGTATCCGGCGGTGATTCTGCCTCTTCTGGCGGGACCATCCGGATTATTTAACCGGAATCTGTTGTACACAGCGGTCACACGCGCGCGAAAATGCGTTGTCGTGCTCGGCAGCCGGGAGGCTGTGGATAAAATGATTGCAAACACCCGCCGCACCCGCCGTTTTACAGGGCTCCGGGACAGGATTCTGGAGGCATCCGCGATCTGGAATTGACGGCGGGAACCGGGAGGCGTCCATGGCACAGGATCCGCGGCGGGCACTCCGATTGCTTGTCACAGAGGATCCGCGGCAGGCTCCGGCGCCTGTCCGCCGCAGAGAATCCGGGGCGGGAACCGGGATGTGCCCCGGTTAAAGAGTGCACCGGAGAAAGAGTGGTTTTATGAACCGGGACGGAGAGACGTCAGGAAGGAAGGTCCGCCCGCGGAACAGCGGCGGAGAAGGGCTCCCGGAAGCCGGTGTCCGGCGGATTCCGCATATGGCGGTTCAGGCGGCCCGCGCGGCGCAGGAGCTTGTTTTCCCGCGCAGGTGTCCGGTATGTGACCGGCCTGTGCAGCCGTTCGGCGCGCTGATCTGCCGGGGATGCGAGGAGACTCTGGTAAAGGTGCGGGCTCCGGTCTGCCGCAGGTGCGGCAAACCCCTCGGGCACGGGGACGGAGATCTCTGCCGGGACTGCTGCCGCTGCGACCATGTTTTTGACAGGGGCTGCGCAGTGTATACATATCACAGCGCGGCCGGCGGGATTTTCAGGTTTAAATACGGAGGCCGGCGGGAGTACGCCGCGTGGTACGGGAAGTGTATGGCGGAAAAACTTCTGGATTTTACCGGCGGAAACCCTGTCCGGGAAGGACTGCGGGAGTATGGATTCTCTGCCATGTCAGAACCGCGGGAGCGCGGAGGACACGCATGGGAAGAACCGCGGGGGCGCGGAGTACATGTATGGGAGGAACCGCGGGGGCGCGGAGGACACGTTTGGGAGGAACCGCGGGATTACGGGAGCCCCGGCCGGCCGGGACCGCGGCGGCGCGGGGGAGTTCCGTGGCCGGACATGCTGGTGCCGGTCCCTCTTTCCCGGGAGAGGCTGGAAAAACGCGGGTATAACCAGGCGCGGCTCCTTGCGGAAGAGATTTCCCGGCGGACGGGTATTCCGGTGCGCGCGGATGTACTGCGGCGTGTCGAGAATACGCTTCCTATGAAGAATATGAGTTTTTCGGAACGCCAAAATAATTTGAAAAAGGCTTTTCAGGTATCTGGAAATGATGTAGAATTAAATTCAATTATGCTCATTGACGATATATATACAACAGGGGCCACGATGGATGCCTGCGCGCATGCGCTGTTCAGGCAGGGAGCGGGGGCTGTCTGTTTTTTGGTGCTTGCGGCGGGGGAAGCCTGATGCTTCTTCCGGCCGGCGCGCGGCCACGGCAGCAAATATGAACATATATTTATGCAGAGTCTGCGCGGAGGGCGCGTGCTTCGCAGGGAGCTTATACGAAGGGGAATACGGATGCTTGACGAGAGAAAAATCCGTCTGATGACCCGGATGACGGTCTATGAGAAAGGCCGGGGGATCGGGGACGACAGGATGGCAAAGTATTTTCGAAATGACTATGTTTTCGCGGGAATCGTGGGTTCCTTTGTGACCGGCACGCTCGCGTGGGGAATCTGCGCGGCCGTCTACTGCGGATATTATTTTGAACAGCTCTTTTTTTCTGTATATGAGGATACGCTCGCACCGGTTCTGCGGCTTGCCGTGACGAGTTACGCGGCATTTATGGGCTTCTTCCTGCTGATTTCCCTTCTGGTCTACCGCAGAAGAAGCATCGCTTACAGAAACAGGCGGATGATGTACGAGCAGGATCTGGACGAGCTGATGGAGATATATTGAAAAAGCCGGAAGAGTCCGGTGGAGGCACAATGAACGAATCTAGGGGATTGTATCGATTCAGAGAAAATACAGTGCAGCTGTACAAGAGACTGGAATACCTGCTGGTACCGGTCTTCCGGTTCGCGGTCTCCCTGAGCCTGCTGCTTCTTCTGCGCAGGCATCTGGGCGCGCTTGGACCTGCGGACGCTGTGTTCGGGAGCACGCTTTTAAATGTGATTCTGGCGCTGGTCTGCTCGATGTTTCCGCCGGGATGCACGGCGCTGATCGCTTCTCTGGTGATGCTCTGGTATCTGTACAGACTTTCGCTGGAGGCGACGGCCATCTGCGCGGCGCTGCTGTTGTTGTGCCTGCTCCTGTATTTCCGCTTTTCACCGAAGGACACAATGATCCTGCTTCTGATGCCGGTCGCTTATGCGCTGAATCTGCACTATGCGGTTCCGGTTTTCGCAGGGCTCCTGTTCGGTCCCGGCGCGGCGGCGGCGGTCATCTTCGGCCTTCTGTTTACCAAATACGTGCTTCTGGTGGAGGAGAGCCTGCCCGCGATCGGCAGTACCGCGCAGGCGGCGCTCCCGACAGGGGAGAGGCTGATTGCCAATTTCCGGAGCCTGATCGACGGTATGGTTCAGGACAAAAGCATGATCATTCTCGCCGCGGCGCTCGCGCTGACGGTGGTGATTGTCTGTTTCTTCCGCCATCTTATAATGGCGCATGCCTGGACCGTGGCGATCGCCGCCGGATGCATCATTGAGCTGCTGGTTCTTCTGGCGGGAGATATGAAATTTGATACCAATATCGACCTGACAAAAGTGTTTGTGGGGATTGTGCTGGCGTTTGTGCTCGCGCAGATTCTGCGGTTCTTTGTCTATAATGTCGATTTTCTCCGCATCGAGAGCGTTCAGTTCGAAGATGAGGATTATTACTATTATGTCAGAGCGATTCCGAAGACGATGGTTCTGCCTCCGGTGACAAACGTGGAACATTTCAGCCAGCCTGGGGCGAAGGAGAGAGAGTAACCGTTGAATATTCCCGGGATATATTATTTTCAGGATATCATTTCCAAGCTTCGCATACCCGATGTGCGGTGGACCGATCTTGTCGAGATTCTGATCATTGCCTATCTGGCATACCATATTCTGCTGTGGATCAAGAATACCCGTGCCTGGCAGCTGATGAGGGGCATCGGCGTTGTCGTCGTGATGGCCTTTGTGGCAGCTTTTTTTAACATGACCACAATTCTGTGGATCTTCCAGCATATCGCGGGGATCGCGGTTACGGCGCTTGTCATCATTCTTCAGCCGGAACTGCGCAACGCGATGGAGGAACTGGGGCGAAAAGACTTCCTCAGCTCGCTTCTGCGTATGGATCCGGCCAAAACGGAGGAGGGGCGGTTCTCCGACAAGACGATCAACGAGATCCTCAGGGCCTGTGTCAGGATGGGACGCGTGAAGACCGGCGCGCTGATCGTGATCGAGCAGACGACGCCGCTCCTTGAATGGGTGCGGTCCGGCATCGAGCTTGACGCCATCGTGTCGAGCCAGCTGCTGATCAATATTTTCGAGAAGAATACACCGCTGCATGACGGCGCGGTCATCATAAAGGGAAACCGCATCGTTTCCGCGACAAGCTATCTTCCGCTGTCGTCCTCCAGGCTGGACAAAAACCTGGGGACAAGGCATCGCGCGGGCGTCGGGATCTCCGAGGAAACAGACGCCCTCACGCTGATTGTTTCCGAAGAGACCGGCGGGCTGAGTTACTCCTACAAGGGGAAGCTGTGGAACGACGTGACCCCGGAGGAGCTGCGCGGGGCCCTCATCCGGCTTCAGAACAAGCTGGCCGAGGGGGAGTCAACAAAGAATCCGCTGCGGTCCACATGGAGCGGGCTCAGCCGGCACGCGCGGCGCAGAACCCGCGGGGCGGTTCCCGAAGACGCGGGGAAAGACCAGGCCGGAAACGGGGAAGCGGCATCTGTTTCCGCGGAGGAGACTTCCGCGGAGGAGGGAGGAGGTGCGCATGAGTAAGCATTTCCCGAAACTGGACCCCAACCTGCGCCTCAAGATCATCTCTGTGCTGATTGCGGCCGGGATCTGGTATCTGATCAATTCCTTCAGCGACCCGGCGATCCGCATGACGGTAAACAATGTCAGCGTGCAGATCCTGCACGGGGAGGCTGTCGAAAATCAGGGGGACGTGTACACAGTCCTTGATAACACGGATGTGATTCCGGTCGTGACGCTGCAGGCGAAGCGCTCCGTAATCGATAAGCTCGAAGCCAAAAACATCATTGCGACGGCAGATGTGCGGGATATGGAGGACAACGGTTCTGTCAAGATCATATTGACGACCGACAAATACAGCAGCAGCATCGAGCGCATAACGGGAAGCATCAGCAACGTGCTTCTGCGCGTGGAACCGAAGGAGACGAAATCCTTTGCGCTGGAGGTTGACACGGAGGGGAAGCCGGCTGACGGATATATCCTTTTCGATACATCGGCAGAACAGAACCAGGTGATTCTCTCGGGGCCGCAGTCCTATGTGGACAGCGTTGCGCGCGCGGCCGCCATGGTTGATATCGCGGACGCGGAGAGAAGCATCCATTCCTATCCCGACATTGTCCTGTATGATCAGGAGGGCAATGAGATTTCTGCGGAAGAGATGAAGGAGCACAAGCTGCACCTGAATCTTTCTTCTGTTAAGGTGACAGCGACGATCTATCAGACAAAAGAAGTCCCTGTCATCTGCGGCGGGGAGGTGCCGCTCGCGGACGGTTATGAACTGGATTCGGAGCCGACGGCAGAGCCGTCTTCGATTCTGGTCGCCGGCGCGGCCGGCATCCTGCGGGAGACCGATTCCATTGAGATTCCTTTAGAGGATATCGCATCCGAACCGGTCCAAACCAACATGCATAAAGTGGTTCACATCGAAAAATACCTGCAGGACGACGTTTTCCCGGTGAATGAGGAAGACGGGCGCGTCACGGTCTATCTGCGTGTGATCAAGACAGAAACGGAAGAAGAGACAGAAGCCGAAACGACGGATCCATCGGACGGCGGAGAGGAATCTCCCGCGAATCCGGAGGAATCTTCCGGGGATCAATAGGGCGCTGCAGGACAGAATAAAAAACCAGAGACTTTCATACAGAATTATCATCATAATACAGAATTCCCTTCTTTAAAGAAGAAATATAGAAATGGAGTATCGGAAATGCTGAATTATAAGAAATATACCAAAAACCCTGTCGTTTATTATCCGGAGAGGGAGTGGCCGAACCGTGAAATCGAGAAGGCACCGATCTGGTGCAGCGTGGATCTGCGCGACGGCAATCAGGCGCTGATCGATCCCATGGTCGTGAGTGAGAAAATGGAGATGTTCCGTCTCCTGGTCAAACTCGGTTTCAAGGAGATCGAGGTAGGTTTCCCCGCGGCGAGTCAGATTGAGTATGATTTTCTCCGCGCCCTCGTCGACAACAACATGATCCCGGACGATGTCTATATCCAGGTCCTCTCCCAGTGCAGAAAGGATCAGATCGACAGGACGTATGAAGCGATCCAGGGCTGCAAGAACGTGGTTTTCCATATCTACAATTCTACGTCGACGCTGCAGAGGGACGTTGTCTTTAAGATGGACCGCCCGGGCATTATTGAAATCGCGCAGAACGGCACCCGCTGGGTGAAAGAGGGAAGAAACAAGTTTGACGGGAATCTCCGGTTCGAGTATTCGCCGGAGAGCTTCACGGGGACGGAGCTTGATTTCGCGCTCGAAATCTGCACGGCCGTGCAGGAGATCTGGCAGCCCACGAAAGAGGAGCCGATGATCTTCAACCTTCCTTCGACGGTTGAGATGAATACCCCCAATGTCTACGCGGACCAGATCGAGTGGATGAGCAAACACTTCAAGGACAGGGACAGCATTATCCTCAGCATTCATCCGCACAATGACCGCGGCTGCGGCGTGGCTTCTTCGGAGCTCGCCCTCCTGGCCGGCGCGCAGCGAGTCGAGGGCACGCTCCTGGGCAACGGCGAGCGCACCGGAAACGTCGATATTCTGACGATCGCCTACAACATGTTCACCCAGGGAATCAACCCGGAACTGGACATCGAGGACATCAACGAGATCATCGACGTCTATGAGCGCTGCAACAAGATGGGCGTCGACGAGCGCCACCCCTATGCGGGCAAGCTTGTGTTCACCGCCTTCTCCGGTTCGCACCAGGATGCCATCAACAAAGGCATCGCAGCCATGAAGGAGCGCAAATCCGAGATCTGGGACGTGCCCTATCTTCCCATTGATCCCGCGGATATCGGCAGGGTCTATGAACCGATCATCCGCGTGAACTCGCAGTCCGGCAAGGGCGGCGTCGCGTTTATCATGAGTACCTACTACGGATTCAAGCTTCCGAAGGGAATGCACGCGGAGTTCGCCAGGGTCGTGCAGCGCATTTCCGAGAAGGTCGGCGAGGTCCCGCCGGAGGATATTATGGAAGCTTTCCGGCAGGAATATCTGTACAAAAACGAGCCGCTGCATTTCCGCAAGCTTCAGGTCGTGGATCTTTCGAACGATGTCAAGACACCGTTCGATACGAAAGTCCGCGTCGACTATACAAACCACGGCGTCGCGGAGTGGTTTGAGGCCACCGGCAACGGTCCGCTGGACGCGCTTCAGCGCGGCTTCCGCGAAAAATACGGCTTCAATGTCCGCATCCTTGATTACGAGGAGCACGCGCTCCAGTCCGGTTCGGACTCCCAGGCCGCGGCGTACATTCATCTGCTGGACGGCGATACCGGCACAGTCACCTACGGCGTGGGCGTGAGTTCCAACATTACGCGCGCGTCCGTGCGCGCGGTATTCTCCGGAATCAACCGCCTGGGACTTGGAGAAAAACAGCCGGGCATCATGGATAATTATTGAGGAGGGAGCACCGTGGCAGAACAAAAGAAACTGGTCGCCGAGATTACGGCGATGGACGAGGATTTTACACAATGGTATACAGATGTCTGCATCAAGGCGGGACTGATCTCCTATTCGAACCTCAAGGGGTTCATGGTATACAAGCCCGCGGGCTACGCGATCTGGGAGGCGGTGCAGAAACATCTCGACGCGCGCTTTAAAGCGGTCGGCGTGGAAAACGTTTACCTCCCCCTGCTGATCCCGGAGCGCCTGCTCAGCATGGAGAGCGATCTTGTGGAGGGCTTTGCCCCCGAAGTCGCCTGGGTCACGCACGGCGGCTCCGAGAAACTGGATGAGCGCGTCTGCGTGCGCCCCACCTCAGAGTCTCTTTTCAGCGACTTCTACAGGGGAGAGATCCAGTCCTACCGGGATCTGCCCAAGATCTACAACCAGTGGTGCAGCGTGGTCCGCTGGGAGAAGGAGACCCGTCCTTTCCTGCGCTCCAGGGAGTTTATGTGGCAGGAGGGGCACACGGTCCACGCGACGGCGGAGGAGGCCGAGGCCAGAACCCAGCAGATGCTGAACGTCTACGCCGATTTCTGCGCGGAGGATCTCGCGATCCCCACGATCAAGGGCAGAAAGACCGACAAGGAAAAATTTGCCGGCGCGGTCGCCACCTATACCATCGAGGCGCTGATGCACGACGGCCGGGCGCTGCAGTCCGGCACCAGCCACGATTTCGGCGATGATTTCGCGAAGGCGTACGGCATCCTGTTCACTGACAAAGACAATAAACAGAAACACGCGTTCCAGACCTCCTGGGGGCTTTCCACCCGCATCATCGGGGCGCTGATCATGGTGCACGGCGACAATTCCGGACTGGTGCTGCCGCCCCGCATCGCGCCCACGCAGGTCGTGATCGTTCCGATCCAGCAGCGCAAGGCCGGCGTTCTCGAAAAGGCCTTTGAGCTGAAGGACGCGCTGAGCGGCTTCCGCGTGAAGGTCGACGACAGCGACAAGAGCCCCGGGTTTAAGTTCGCGGACCAGGAGATGCGCGGCTTCCCGCTGCGTGTCGAGATCGGACCGAGGGATATTCAGAACGGCAAGTGCATCATTGCCCGCAGGGACAGCGGCGGGAAAGAGGAGTGCGCGCTGGAGAACCTGCCCGCGCGGGTCGGAGAGCTTCTGGAGCAGATCCAGAAGGATATGTACGAGCGCGCGAAAAAGCATCTCGAGGAACACACCTACAAGGCAACCACACGCGAAGAGTTCGAAAAAATCTTTGCCGAAAAGACCGGGTTTGTAAAGGCCATGTGGTGCGGGGAACTCGCCTGTGAAGAAGAAATCAAGGAAAAATTCGGCGTGACCAGCCGGTGCATGCCTTTTGAGCAGGAAGAGATCGCGCAGACCTGCGTCTGCTGCGGGAAGCCCGCGAAGAAGATGGTCTACTGGGGCAAGTCGTATTGATTTTCAGGGAGGTCCCGTCCCGGGAGCGGCAGCGATGATTCCGGCTGCTGCCGGGGCAGGTCGTATTGATTTTCAAGGAGACCCTGTTTGGAAGACGGAAAATATGGAATAAGGAATATTCATATTCCTCCGGGCGCGGCGGGGATCCTGCGGGTGCTGGAGGACCACGGCCACGAGGCTTTTGTCGTCGGCGGATGTGTGCGGGACAGCCTGCTGGGGAGAGAACCCCACGACTGGGACATCACGACATCCGCGCGGCCGGAGGAAGTCAAGGCGCTGTTCCGCCGGACTATCGACACCGGCCTCAAACACGGGACGGTGACCATCCTCGCCGGCGGAGAAGCCTATGAGGTGACGACCTACCGCGTGGACGGGGAATATCTGGACGGAAGACATCCTTCGGATGTGACCTTTACTTCAAGCCTGCGGGAGGATCTGCTGCGCAGGGATTTCACGATCAACGCAATGGCGTACAGTGATTCCGCGGGGCTGCAGGACTGTTTCGGCGGTCTGGAGGATCTGGAGCGGGGGCGCATCCGCGCGGTCGGAGATCCGGTAAAACGATTCGAGGAGGATGCCCTGCGGATCATGCGTGCCGTCCGCTTCGCCGCCCAGCTGGGGTATGAGGTCGAAGAAAATACAGTAGCCGCGATGAAGGCGCTCGCGCCCACGCTCGCAAAGATCAGCGCGGAGAGGATCGCCGCGGAGCTGGAGAAGCTCCTGGTCTCCCCGCATCCGGAAAAGCTCCTGATGGCGTACGAGTGCGGGATTACGGCGGTCGTCCTGCCGGAATTCGACCGCTGCATGGAAACACCCCAGAACAATCCGCACCATCAGTACAATGTCGGCGTGCACACTGTGCGCTCAATCATGCAGGCCCGCCCGGACAGGGTCCTGCGCCTGGCGATTCTGATGCATGATTTCGGAAAACCGCAGTGCAGAACGACGGATGAAAACGGAGTGGATCATTTCTACGGACATCCCGAAGTCAGCGCCGGACTTGCGGACAGTGCGGCCCGCCGCCTGAAACTGGACAACGAGACACGCAGACGGGTTGTCCGGCTCGTGAAGTTCCACGACAACGCGCCCCGCCTGACAAAGCCCGGTGTGCGCAAGGCGGTGATCCTGATCGGAGAGGACCTCTTTCCTCTCTATCTGGAGGTCAAGGAGGCGGACACACTGGCGCAGAGCCTGTACCGCAGGCAGGAGAAGCTCGACTTTCTGGCAAAGGTAAGAAGATTGTACGAGGAGATCCTGCGGGACCGCGACTGCCTCTCCCTTCGGGACCTCGCGGTCAAAGGGGACGATCTGATGGCTGCCGGCGTTCCGGAGGGGAAGGAGGTCGGCAGGATCCTCCGGAAAATGCTCCAGGATGTCCTGGACGAACCGGCCCACAACAACAGAGATTACCTTCTGCGAAAATATGTATAAAACAGCGGGCCGGGAGCGCGCAGGCGCAGCGGCACGCCCGGTTTTATACATACGCAGTCTGTGACAGCAGGTCCCGTCCGTCCTGCTGTTGACAAAAACAGTGAATAACAAGTAGAATAAATTTGATTCAGGTTCTCATCGACAGCATGGAATGCGGGATTGCGGGGGGCAGAGACAGTGATTCCGGATTTTCAGGCAGGAGGAAGCGCAGAAAACAGCGCGGAAGACATCAGTGCAGCGGCATGACATTCAGGAGAGCCGCACAAATAAAAAAGACAGACGACGCAGGATTTTCCTTCGAGACTGCAGGACAGAATGAAGGCGCATAGCGGGCTATGGAACGGAATTCTGCCGTGCGGGACCGGGGAAAAGACACGCTGGACGGAGTATTTATTTGCGTGGCAATCCTAACCACCTGCGGAGCAGGAAAGAGAGTAAGGAGACAGCATGATCAAAAAAGAATTTCTGAAAAAGATTGCGGAGAAGTCCGGACTTTCCGAAAAGGAAGCGGATCTGTTTTACAGAGCATTCACAGAGACCGTGATTGAGACCCTGAAGGACGGGGAAAAGATTCAGCTGGTCGGTTTCGGTACTTTTGAAATCGGTGAGCGCGCTGCCAGAGAGGGCAGAAATCCCCAGACAGGCGAGAGCATTCAGATCGGAGCGTCCAAGGCCCCTCGTTTCAAGGCGGGCAAGGCATTCAAGGATGCGGTCAACGGCTGAGAAAGCTGAGAATCGGGCTATGCGGCTGGATAAGTATTTAAAAGTGACAAGACTGATCAAGCGCAGGACAGTGGCGAACGAGGCCTGTGACAACGGGCGTGTGACACTGAACGGCAAGGTCGCGCGCGCAAGCGCGGAGGTAAAACCCGGGGACATTATTGAAATTTCCTTCGGAGACCGCCAGACGAAAGCGGAAGTTCTGGCAGTCCGCGATAATGTCCGCAAGGAGGAGGCGCAGGATCTCTTCCGGTATTGCTGAGGACAGCTGACCGCGGGACACAATGCGGGGACGCTGCCGGGAGGAGCAGGACATATGAAGACGACGGCCGACAGATCCGGGGACAGGAAACGGACGGACTCCGGAAAGAAGAAGGTCCGTGGAAAAGGAAATCAGAAGGGCCTGCGGTCCGGCGGCAGGAAAGCCGCTGCCGTCAAAAATGTCAGGAAGAAGAACAGCAGCCGCGCAGTTTCCGCGCAGCGCATGTTCGCGCAGAACAGCCGCGGAAACAGGCTGAGCATGATTCTCGCGGTGGCCGTTGTCGCAATTCTTATGGTGGCCGTAGGAGTCAATGCGATTTCCCTCCGGCGGCATCTTCGGGAGAACCAGGCGCGCGCGGAGGAGCTGCGCGCGGAGATCCGCGAGGAAACCCGGCGAAAGGGGGACATCGAGGAGTACCGGCACTACACGGAGACGGACGCGTATATCGAAGAGGTCGCACGGGAGAAGCTCGGCCTGATCTATGAGGGAGAGACCGTCTTCAAAGAGGAAAAATAATGCAGGGACCGCCGTGTGCCCGGCCAGATGTAATTAAGATGTATCATTAAAGATGTAATTGAGATGCAATGATCCGCGCCATGCAGCTGCTGTATGGCGCGTTTTCTTACTGACACGGCCTGACACGGCCCGCGTAATGCATTTTACCTCCTGTGCCCGATGAAGGGATGTATGAATAAACAGCGGGCAACCGGCCGCAAAGACGGATGTGTTCACATATCCGGCCTTGCGGACATTTGCGAGCGCCCGGTTTATTCATACATGTTTGTGAACAGAAGGTCATGGCCACATGTATGAATAATTTATATCTGCGTGTAAAAAAATATATCCTTGACAGGGAAATGATCCGCCCCGGGGAGGCCGTTGTCGCGGGAGTATCCGGAGGGGCGGATTCTTTATGCCTTTTTGAGGTCCTGCGGAAGCTGGCGGAGGAGCTTCCTTTTTCCCTGTATGTGGTGCACGTCCATCACGGTCTGCGCGATTCCGCGCAGGGGGACCTCCTTTTTGTGGAGGAAATCTGCAGGCAGGCGGGAGTCCCGTGCGTCACTGTGCACAGGGACGCGGCCTGCGCGGCTTCCGCCTGGGGAACCGGCGTGGAGGAGGCGGGACGGAGGATCCGGTATGAGGCCTTCGACCGCGCGTGTCGTTCGATCGAGGAAGAAAAAGGGACTGCGTGCCGGATCGCTGTGGCCCACCACCGGGAGGACCAGGCGGAGACAGTCCTGTTCCATCTCTGCAGGGGGACAGACCTGCGCGGCGCGCGCGGGATGCTGCCCGTGAGCGGCAGAATCATCCGCCCGCTTCTGCCGGAGAGCAGGGGCGCGATCGAAGCCTTCCTCCGGGAGAAAGGACTTTCCTGGAGGGAAGACGAGACCAACGGGGACATTTCCTATACGCGCAATTATCTTCGCGCGGAAATCCTGCCGCGCCTGGCGGAGGGGGTCAATCCCGCTGCCGCGGAGCGGATCGCGCAGTTCGCGGGCGTCTGCGCGGACGCGGAGCGATATCTGTCGAGGATGACGGAGGAGGGGCTGCGCCGCTGCGCCGTCGCGGAGGGAGCCGGTCCGGGAACGGCCGCAACAGCCGAAACAGCCGTCATGGCGGTCCCGGGAGGGGCGGCGCCGCGGGGGCTCGCCGGTGGGGGGC
>JAUNJS010000004.1:22519-32241 GCA_030533125.1 Eubacteriales bacterium
ATGGTGGAAACGGCGAAAACAGTAGACACGGCCGGAACGGCCGAAATGGCGGAAACGGTGGAAACAGCGCCGTTTGTACTCTCCGTCCCGGCGCTTCTGCGCGAGGATCCATTTCTGCGCGGCCGGATTCTGTATCGCTGTCTCGCGGCCCGCGCCGGAACCCGGCGGGATCTGCGGGCGGTTCACATCGACGCCCTGCGGGGGCTCTGTGAAGGAAAAGGGGACGGACGCCTGTCCATGCCGGGGGGCGTCTCTGCCTGCAGGAGAGGCCCGTTTCTGTTTCTGGAGAAAGAAGGGGAAGAGAGAGGACTCCGGTATTCCGGGGAAGAGTATCCGTTCTCAGCGGATGCGTACGACTGCTGTTTACATGATTTTAACGGAAATATGGACAGGATCCCCCGAAATCTGTATACGAAATGGTTCGACTATGATAAAATAGGAACGTTTCCTGTTTTTCGAACCAGGCGGCCGGGAGACCGGATGACGATTCTTTCCGCCGGTTCTCCCGGCGGAACTGTCTCCAAAAAGCTGGCCAGAGTGATGCTGGACGCGGGCATTCCCGCGGAGCTCCGGGACCGGATCGTTCTCCCTTTTCATGGGAAGGAAGCGCTCTGGGTGCCCGGCGTCCGGATGGGAGACGCGTTCCGGATCACACCGGAGACGGCGCGGATTCTGGAGATCAGGGTTCTCTGACAGAAAACGGGAACAGTGATGTGTGGATACGGGGATTTAACGCGCCCGGACCGGGGCGGCGGATATGGAGAGGTGCAGATGGCAGAGAAGATCACGGATAATGTTGAAATGATGTTCACCGAGGAAGAAGTCAACAGCAGGATCAGGGAACTGGGAGCGCAGATCAGCGCCGACTACGCCGGGCAGTCCATTCGTCTTGTCTGTATTCTGCGCGGCGCCGTTTTTTTTACATGTGAACTGGCGAAGCGCATCACGGTTCCGGTGACATTTGACTTTATGTCTGTCTCCAGCTACGGGAGCGAGACGACCTCCAGCGGGATTGTCAGGATTCTCAAGGATCTGGAGGACCCGGTGACCGGTGAGAATGTCATTATCGTAGAGGATATCATTGACTCGGGCAGGACCCTGCATTTTCTGCAGGAGCTGTTCCGCACGCGCGGCGCCGCTTCCGTGCGGCTCTGCACACTGCTGGATAAGCCGTCCCGCCGCGTGCCCGGGATGGATCTCCGGATCGATTACAGGGGTTTTGAAGTCCCCGATGCTTTTGTCGTGGGATGGGGGATGGACTATGACCAGAGACTGCGGAACCTCCCCTATATCGGCGTAATAAAATAAGGAACTGTCCGAAAATAACTTATAGTAAACGAACAAAACACTTGCGTTCTGATTCGTTTCCCGCGCCGGATTTACGCTGCGCAGGCAGCATTATTCCGCCGAAGAATCGTGCGCATACTACATACTATAGGAAAGACATGCAGATTTTCCTGAGTTATTAAGTGGCAGGTCCTAAACAGGCATATCATTGGAAACCCCAGGTTAGGAGACAATTTTGGAAAACAGACCGACAAGAGGCGGCAGCAGTTATTTCGGACTGGTCGTCATGGCAATCGTGTTCTTCGTGTTTTTTTCTCCGCTTTTGAGAAACTCTTTTTCGGCCGGAAAGGACGCCTATACGATCGAGAAATTCGAAGCCGCGCTGCAGGCGGGATCGGTGAATCGCGTGGAGATTACACCGAACCGCGACAACGCGACCGGATACGCGACAGTGACGGACAGCAGCGGGAAAAAAGAGATCCTGTACGCGACAGAGGTCCGGGAAATCGAGACCATGGCCAGGCAGGCCGGCGTGGAAACCGTCGTCAGCGACATTCCGTCCGAGAGTACTTTTATGACCAGTGTCCTTCCGATGCTGCTGGTCATGGGCATCTGCTTTTTCTTCTTCTACATGATGTCCGGCCAGGGAATGGGCGGCGGAAACGCGCGGATGATGAATTTCGGACGGAGCAAGGCGAAGCTCTCCACGGACGAGGGAGTGACCTTTGAGCAGGTCGCCGGACTTGAAGAGGAAAAAGCCGATCTCGAGGAGATTATTGATTTCCTGCGGAATCCCGTGAAATATACAAAAGTCGGAGCCCGCATCCCGAAGGGCGTTCTGCTCGAGGGCGCGCCCGGCACCGGAAAGACGCTGCTCGCGAGGGCCGTGGCCGGCGAGGCCAAGGTGCCTTTTTTCAGTATTTCCGGCTCGGACTTTGTGGAGATGTTCGTCGGCGTCGGCGCTTCGCGTGTCCGCGACATGTTTGAGGACGCCAAGAAAAACGCGCCCTGTATCGTCTTCATCGACGAGATCGACGCTGTCGCGCGCCGCAGGGGCACCGGCCTGGGCGGCTCCCACGACGAGCGCGAACAGACCCTGAACCAGCTTCTCGTCGAGATGGACGGCTTCGGCGTGAACGAGGGGATCATTGTCATGGCCGCGACCAACCGCGTCGATGTCCTCGATCCCGCGATCCTGCGCCCCGGGCGCTTTGACCGGAAGGTCTCCGTCGGCCGGCCGGACGTGAAGGGACGCGAGGAGATCCTCAAGGTGCATGCCGCCAACAAACCGCTGGGCGACGATGTGGATCTCGCCGAAATCGCCCGCACAACCGCCGGCTTTTCCGGGGCGGATCTCGAGAATCTTCTCAACGAAGCGGCGATCGCCGCCGCGAAGGAGGACCGCCCATACCTCACCCAGAGCGACATCAAGAGCGCTTTCATCAAGATCGGCATCGGCACAGAGAAAAAGAGCCATGTCATCTCGGACAAGGAAAAGCGCATCACGGCTTTCCATGAGACCGGGCACGCCATCCTGTTCCACGAGCTGCCGGATGTCGGCGAAGTCTACACGATTTCCGTCATCCCCACGGGAATGGGGGCCGGCGGCTATACCATGCCCCTCCCCGACCGCGACGAGATGTACTACACAAGGGGCCGCATGCTCCAGGAAATCATGGTCAGTCTCGGCGGCCGCATTGCCGAGGAACTCGTTCTGGACGACATTACCACAGGGGCCTCCCAGGACATCAAGCAGGCCACCAATATCGCCCGCCAGATGGTTACCCGCTACGGCATGTCCGCCGCGATCGGCACCATCAACTACGAACAGGGCGGGGAGGATGTCTTCCTCGGTTATGACATCGGGCACGAGAAGCGCAACAGCGAATTTATGGCGGGCGAGATCGACAAGGAGATCCGCTCCATCATTGAGGACTGCTACGCCAGAGCGAAAGAAATCATTTCGCGGAACACCGACATCCTTTACCGCGCGGCGGACCTCCTGATGGAGAAGGAAAAACTGACCGGCGCGGAATTCGACGAGCTCTTCAAAGAGCGCGGCGAAAAGGCGGCGCAGGGCGCGGAACAATCGTAATTAAAAGTAATTATATGGGAACGATTTACAACTATAATGAGCCCGATCTTCGGGCTCTTTTCAGCGATACGACGTCGGATTATATTTCTCCGCCTGTCCCCGGGCTGTACAAGCCGGTGACAATCCGGCTGCGCGTCGGCAGAGGAGAGGCGGAGTCCTGTTTTCTGGTTCTGGAAACCGGAAAATCTCCCGGACGGAGCATCCGGGACGATGCCGGCCCGGAAAAGCCTTTCGGGAAAAGAAACGGCGTTGCGGAGAAAAAATATCTGCGCATGCACCCGGCGGAAAGCGAAGAGGGGTTTGATTATTACGAGGTGTGCTTTGAAGTCACGAAATCCCCTCTGCGCTATTATTTTGAGGTGATCGCGGGCGGACGCCGGTACCGGTATACGCGGCGCGGAATCCGGAATACGATCCGCCCGGCGGATCTGTGGCATGTCGTGCCGGGTTTCCATGTGCCCGCCTGGGCGGAAGGCGCCGTGATGTACCAGATCTTCGTCGACCGCTTCTGCAACGGAGATTCCGGGAATGATGTCCTCACAGGGGAATACAGCTACATGGGAAAGCCCGTGATCCGCGTTCCCCGGTGGGATCAGCCGCCGTCCGGGGAAGGATACCGGGAATTCTACGGGGGCGATCTGCAGGGCGTGATCGACAAACTGGATTACCTGCAGGAACTGGGGATCGAGGCGATCTATCTCAATCCTGTTTTTCTGTCGCCCTCCAGCCATAAATACGACACCCAGGATTATGACCACATCGACCCGCATTTCGGCAGGATCGTCCGGGACGGCGGGGAGCTCCTGTATCCGGCCCGCGAAGCCTCCGCCGGAGGCAGGGGCAGGGCCGCCGGGAGACGCAGGGCGGCCGCCGCGGAAGCCGCGGGCGCCACAGCCGCCCGGATCAACGGCGGGGAAAACCGGGGCGCCGGATCCGGCGTGGCCGGCAGAGGAACAGGAAGAAACGAAAAGCAGGATGTCAGTGGAGGCGCCGGATCCCGCCGCAGGCACATTAACCGCAATGCTTCCCTGTATCTGACGCGCGTGACGGATCCCGCGAACCTCGCGGCCAGCGACCGGCTCTTCGCGGACCTCGTCAGAGAAGCCCACGCGCGGGGAATCCGCGTTATTCTCGACGGTGTCTTCAACCACTGCGGATCCTTCCACCGCTGGCTTGACGGAGAGAAGATCTATGAGAGGCTGCCCGGCGGATGTAAGGGCGCCCGCGCGTCCGGACGCTCCCCTTACGCCAACTATTTCCGGTTCGAACGGGACGAGTGGCCCTCGAACGACAGTTACGAGGCGTGGTGGGGCTTTTCGACGCTCCCCAAACTTAACTATGAATACTCGGAGGAACTATGCAACGTCATCCTCCGGACCGCCGTCAAGTGGGTGAGTCCTCCCTACAACGCCGACGGATGGCGGCTGGACGTGGCCGCGGATCTGGGACATTCCGCCGCGTTCAACCACCTCTTCTGGAAGCGCTTCCGCGAGGCCGTCAAGAAAGCCAATCCGGAGGCCATTATCCTCGCGGAGAACTACACAAATTCGCAGAACTGGCTCCAGGGCGATGAGTGGGACACGATCATGAATTACGAGTTTTTCATGGAACCGGTCACAGGCTTTTTCACCGGCATGGAAAAACACAGCGATGCCCGGAGAGAAGGGGCGTACGGAAACCCGGATTCTTTCTGGTACTGGGCCGGATGCATGAATCAGGATGCCCTGTCCGCCGTGCCGCTGCAGATCAGCATGAACCAGCTTTCCAACCATGACCACTCCAGATTCCTCACCCGCACGAACCGCGTTGTCGGAAGGGTGCAGACACTCGGCCCCGAGGCGGCCCTGGAGGATACCCGCATGGAGATCATGCGCCAGGCGGTCCTCCTGCAGATGACCTGGACCGGCGCGCCCACGATCTACTACGGGGACGAGGCGGGCCTGGGAGGGTTTACCGACCCCGACAACCGGAGGACCTATCCGTGGGGCAGCGAGGACCGGGAGCTCATCGACTACCACAGAAAGCTGATCGCCATCAGGCGCGGGAGCCCCGCCCTGCGAAAAGGCTCCCTCATGCGCCTCCCGGACGAAGACGGCGTCCTCGCTTACGCGCGATTTAACCGGAACGAGACTTACCTTGTCCTGTTTAATATCAACTATATCGAAATCCCCTACGAAGTGGATGTCACCTTCACAGGGATCCCGCGGGAAGCCCGGCTGGAATATATCCTGCATACGGACCGCAAAGGCTTCAGAACGGCCGCGGTACCGGATGTGCCGATGAACTACTCCGGCACCGGACGGAAGACGGGGCAGGAGAAGCAGCCCGTTTTCTCCTGCGGCGGGGAAAACGCCGCTCCGCCCGCGGAACGCGGGACTGCTCTGTCCGGGGAGGTAAATGCCGGTCCGTCACGGGAAAAAGAGTCTGTTGCGCCCGGCGGTGGAAATGCCGTTCCGCCCGGGGAGGAAGAGCCTGCTTCGTCCGCTGAGAAAAAGGACGCTCCGGACGCGGAAAGCCTCCGGCCCGTACCCGTCCACGAAGGGATTCTCTGCATCAACCTTCCTCCGGAATCCGGGATCCTCCTTCGGTGGAGCCGCAGGGGGGAACAGAGCCCGTAAAAGGCGGAAACCATAAAAATACAGAATCCGCAGCTGGCGAAATCCATGGAAGAAAGAACCCACGGAATAAGAGTCCAATCCATGAAAGAAGAGTCCATGGAAGAAAGAATTCATAGAAGACCGATGTTCAGGCCCCTGTTTTTGTGCATTTTCCACAAAAATCAGGGGTCATCTTCATGGGATTGCGAATTGCGCGGAGTTTATAAATTTTTTATAATAGGAGAAGCGTGAAATCGATTACAATCCTGCGGCCGCGGTGTTTGTATCCCGCAATATTGTTTCCGAAACTTCCCGCGTCACATGGACCCTGTCAATTTTAATCACCTTTTTTCGGGAGGAAAGAGTGTCATGTTTGAAGAAAAAAATTGGGCACCGGAGTTCTCCGCGAGGCTGGAAAAGCATTATGACGAGCTCAAATGGCTGTATGCGGAGCTGTATCACAATGACCAGCAGGCGTTCTCCTATTTCTGTGATATGCTCTACGAGTATTATACACAGCGTTCGGATGTACTGAAACAATGGGACGAAATGCGAGAGGAAGTGCCGGAATGGTACAAGGGAAATGAGATGCTGGGCATGCTCATGTATACCAACTGCTTTGCGGGGACGCTGCAGGGAGTGAGGGAGCATCTGGATTATCTGCAGGAGTGCGGGCTCAACTATGTACATCTGATGCCCCTCCTTGAAAGCCCGGCGGGACGGAGCGACGGCGGTTATGCGGTCGCGGACTTCCGAAAGGTGCAGCCGGAGCTGGGTACCATGGAAGACCTGGCACAGCTGGGCGATGAATGCCACAGCCGCGGCATGTGCGTCTGCCTCGATTTCGTCATGAACCACACGAGCGAGGACCATGAGTGGGCCAGGCGCGCGCGGGCCGGGGAGAAGGAATATCAGGACAGGTATTTCTTCTACGATGACTGGAGCATTCCGAACGAGTTTGAAAAAACCGTTCCCCAGGTCTTCCCGCAGACGGCGCCGGGCAACTTCACCTGGTGCGAAGAGGCCGGCAAGGTCGTCATGACGACATTTTACCCCTACCAGTGGGATCTGGATTATTCCAATCCGGTCGTCTTTAACGATATGACCGCCAACATGCTCAATCTGTGCAATCACGGCGTGGACATCATCCGGCTGGATGCGACGCCGTATATCTGGAAAGAGCTCGGCACGGACTGCCGGAACCTGCCCCAGGTGCATACGCTGGTCCGCATCATGCGCATGGCTTCCGAGGTCGTCTGCCCCGGAACTCTGCTTCTGGGAGAGGTCGTCATGGAGCCCTCGAAGGTCGTACCGTATTTCGGGACCATCGATAAGCCGGAATGCCACATGCTCTACAATGTGACGACTATGGCCAGCACCTGGCACACGGTGGCGACCCACGACGTGCGTCTCCTCCGCCACCAGATGGAGACCGTCTTCGCGCTGCCCCACGACTATACCTTCCTGAACTATCTCCGCTGCCACGACGACATCGGCTGGGGACTGGATTATCCTTATCTCAAACAGTTCGGAATGGAAGAGGTCGCGCATAAGAAATACCTCAACGACTATCTGACCGGCAAGGGCTACAACAGCGACGCCCGCGGCGAGCTCTACAACGACGATCCCCGTCTCGGGGATGCCCGCCTGTGCGGGACGACCGCGTCCCTCTGCGGGATTGAGGCGGCGGAATACGAGAACGATGACTGGAAGCTGGACCGCGCCATCCGCATGGACATCATGCTGCACGCGTTCCTGTTTACGCAGAGCGGCATTCCGGTCCTGTACAGCGGCGACGAGATCGGCCAGAAGAACGACTACGGATATCACAAGGATCCGCTCAAGTGGGATGACAGCCGCTATCTGCACCGCGGCAATCTGGACTGGAACGATGTCGAAAAACGCCACGACGAGACGACGCGCCCCGGCAGGATCTTCAACGCGCTCCGCAAGCTGGAGACCCTCCGCGCGAAGCACCACGCCTTTGACAACGAGGCGGATGTCTGGATCGTAGAGCCCTATAATGACCATATCCTGGGAATCGGCCGCTATTATAAAGGTGAAAAACTCATCGCCCTGTTTAATTTCAGCGCGGGAGATGAGGTCGCCTGGATCAGTGAGGAAGAGGAGTATTACGATCTGATGACCGGCGAGCTCCGCCCCGCGAAGGCGGTCGCCCTGCCGGCGTATGATTTCGCCTGGCTGCTTACCACATTCAACAAGCCTGCGGAGGAAGCACCTGCCGCGGACACGCAGGTTTCCGCGGAGCCGGAGGCTGCCCCTGCGGAGCAGGTGGAAGAGCCGGCTCCCGCGCCCAAAAAGCGCGCGCGCAAAACCAAGGCACAGAAGGAAGCCGAGGCAGCCGCCGCGGCCGGGGACGCTGCCGGGGCGGAGGCCCCCGCACCCAAAAAGCGCACGCGCAGGACCAAAGCCCAGATCGAAGCGGAGAAAGCCGCCGCGGCCGGGGACGCTGCCGGGGCGGAGACCCCCGCGCCCAAAAAGCGCACGCGCAGGACCAAAGCCCAGATCGAAGCGGAGAAAGCCGCCGCCGGTGAAAAAAAGACCGGAACTGCCGCAGCAAAGAAAAAAACCGCGGCGCCTGCGGAAAAGAAGACTTCCGTCCGCCGGACCGGGAGCAGGAAACAGGAAAGTAAATAAGAGATGACCATTAAGGAAGTAGCGCAGCTCGCGGGGGTTTCCCCGGCAGCGGTAAGCCGTTATTTGAACGGCGGCTCCATCAGCGAGGAGAAGCGCGCGCGCGTCAGGAGAGCGATCGAGGAGACCGGATACCGGCCGAATCCGATGGCCCAGACCATGCGCACGGGCAGGATCAACCAGGTGGGCGTCATCGTGCCCCGCATCCACTCCGATTCGGTCAGCCGGATCACAGCCGGAGCTGCGCAGGAACTGTTTAAACAAAATTACATGACGGTTCTTGGGTGTACGGAGAACAGCACGGAGACAGAACTGAGATACCTGGAGATCATGCAGGAAAATCAGGTCTCCGGCATTCTTCTGATGGGCACCATCCTGACAGAGGAGATCGCGCAGGCACTCCGGACATGCCGGGTGCCGGTCGTCGTTACCGGGCAGAACTTTGAGGGACTGACGTGCGTCTGCCACGATGATTTCCACGCGGTCAGAGATCTGACCAATCTGCTGATCGCGAGGGGACGTCGGCGCATCGCGATGATCAGTGCCCCGGAGGAGGACGTGGCGGCTGGTCTCAACCGGCGGCGCGGCGCCGAACAGGCGCTTCTCGATGCCGGTCTGGACGTGGCTGCCATGCCCCGGGAGATCAGCACCTTTGACGCGAAGGGCGGGAAAGCCGCCATGTCGCGCCTTCTGGACAGATGTCCCGATCTGGACGGCGTCGTCTGCGCCACGGACACCATTGCCATGGGCGCCATCTGCGCGCTCCGCGAGGCGGGCAGGAGCATTCCCGGGGACGTCAGCATCGTCGGCGTCGGCGACAGCTGGGTCGACACCGTGTCGACACCCGCCCTCACGACCGCGCGCTTCTTTTACCGCCAGTGCGGCGAGGTGGCGGCAAAGCTCCTCCTGGAGATGATCGACGCGGATGCCCCCGCGGACCACATCCGGCAGATCCGCCTGAACTACAGGATCGTGGAGCGGGGATCGGTGTAGAACCGGCACGGCTTTGCGGCCGCATAGATGCCCGCCGGCGGGAGCCGGCGCGGACCAAAGGCAAACAATCATTTTTCCGTTTTCAGAAAAGGGAA
>JAUNJS010000307.1 GCA_030533125.1 Eubacteriales bacterium
TGATACTGTATTGATAAACGTAAGATGAGGGAAAATCACGTATGAAAGGAATCGTTCTCGCCGGGGGATCCGGCACCAGGCTGTACCCGCTGACCATGGTAACATCGAAACAGCTGCTTCCGATCTATGACAAGCCGATGATTTACTATCCGATTTCCGTGCTGATGAACGCGGGGATCCGGGATATCCTGATCATCTCCACTCCGCAGGATCTCCCCCGTTTTGAAGTCCTGCTCGGCGACGGCCACCAGTTCGGAATCCGTCTCTCCTACGAATCACAGCCCTCTCCGGACGGACTCGCGCAGGCATTTATGATCGGCGAGGAGTTCATCGGGAACGATTCTGCCGCAATGGTCCTGGGCGACAACATCTTTTCGGGACACGGGCTGAAAAAAAGGCTCCGGGCCGCTGTGCAAAAGGCGGAAACCGGCGGAGGCGCCACCGTATTCGGATATTATGTGGATGACCCCGAGCGCTTCGGCATCGTGGAATTCGACGAGAAGGGACGGGCGATCTCCATTGAGGAGAAGCCTGCGCATCCCAAGAGCAATTATTGTGTGACGGGCCTGTATTTTTATGACAACCGCGTCGTGGAATATGCCAAAAGCCTCAAGCCGTCCGCCCGCGGCGAGTATGAGATCACGGACCTGAACCGGATCTACCTGGATAACGGAGAACTGCATGTCGAACTCCTGGGCCAGGGCTTCACATGGCTCGACACAGGGACCCACGAGAGCCTCGTCGATGCCACGAACTTCGTCAAGACCATGGAGCAGCATCAGCACCGCAAAATCGCCTGCCTCGAAGAAATCGCCTACCACAACGGCTGGATCACCCGCGAAGAGGTACTGCGCACCTACGAAATTCTCAAAAAGAACCAATACGGCCAGTATCTGAAGGACGTACTGGACGGAAAATACATCGATTTGCAGGTGTGAATAAACAGCGAGCGGGAACTCGCAAGAGCGGCGCAGCGCGTAGTTTTAAACATACGCAGTCTGTGACATCAAATCATGGAACTGAATAAAAATCAGGAGGGCAGCAGCATGAAGGAAGATATGCAGACAGTCCGATCCGGGAAAGACAGAAAAACGGCCGCCGGTAAGACCGCAGCCGGAAAGGCCCCCCGCACGGGGAAAAAAAGACCTGTCATCAGTACAAAGCGCAACAGCAATATCATCGATGGAATGACCTTCGGCTTTTCGGCGGCGCTCCTTCTGGCATGCCTGGCGGGGGCTGTTTATACGGGGACCCTGTCCACGCTTCCGCGGGATTTCCTCCGGATCCTGACGACGCCTGGTCCCGCGATCACCGACTATTTCGGCGTCGGGAGCATGCCTGCAACCTTTCTCAATGCCGGACTCTGCGGCCTGGCAATGGCATGCTTCATGGCTTTTCTGCCGGGTCCTTCCCATGTCAACACGCTCTCCGGCTTTTTTCTGGTCATCGCGCACTGTTTTTACGGTCTGAATTTCCTGAACATGTGGCCGTGTTTTCTGGCGCCCTTCCTCTACATGCACTGGAAACGTCTGGATTTCAACGAAAATCTTCACGTCTGCATGTTCGCGACCTGCTTCAGCCCTTTCGTAAGCGAGTTTCTCTTCCGCTACACGCTGGGAGACCGGTACGTACAGGGGCAGGTGTGCCTGACTGCGCTTGGCATCCTGCTGACCGTCTTCTTCACCCTCGTCATCGCCTTTGTCGCGCCCGCTGTCCTGCCCGGCGTCAAAGCCTGGCACAAGGGCTACAACCTCTACAACGGCGGTCTGGCTTACGGCATGTTCGCCTTCCTTCTATACAGCTTTCTCTACCGGACGATGGGCATGCAGGCTCCCGCGCTCCCGGTGATCGACAATCCGGTATATGACAGCTTCGGCCGGTCCTACCACCTGTTTGCCAACGTCTTCTTCCTGCTGCTGTTCGCGGCGTGTCTGGCGTCCGGATGGTATCTGAACGGGAAAAGCCTGCGCGGGATCCGGCATCTGTTCGCCGACACCGGCTTTCAGAGTAATTTCGCGCAGAAATACGGCATGCCTCTCTGTCTGATCAACGTGGGGTTTTACGGCACGCTCTTTCTTGTCTACATCAATCTGGCGGTCCTGCTCACGAAAGGCGCAGGTTTCACCGGTCCCACCTGCGGCGTCATCCTGGCCGCCCTGACCTTTACGGCCATGGGCCAGCACGTCCGGAATGTCTGGCCGATCTTCCTGGGGTATCCGCTTCTCTCCCTGCTCGCATTCGCCTTTAACCGGCTGGTCGGCGGAAACATTGTCTGGACGGTCTCCACTCAGGGCTACATCAACTCCGTCGCCTTCGCCACCGGCCTGTGCCCGGTCGTCGGCCGCTACGGCACCACTGCCGGCATCGGCGCCGGCATGCTCTGCGCCGCGTTGTGTTCCTCCACCGCGGCTCTCCACGGCGGCCTCATGCTCTACAACGGGGGCTTTACCGCGGGCATCACAATCCTGATCCTCCTGCCGATCCTCGAGAACTACGTCCCGAATCCCAGGACCGACATGAACCAGCACATCGACCTGCGCGACATGATCACTCTGCGCCGGACGCCTGCAAAAAGGCCGCAGAAGCGCAAATAATCACACGTTAAAACAATAGAAATGTTAAGTAATAGAAAGGAGAACCGTAAACATGGATACCTCGATTATGTTCAAGCTGACCTACGGGCTTTTCGTCCTCACCGCGAAGGACGGGGACAAGACCAACGGCTGCATCATCAACACGGCGATGCAGCAGACCTCCACGCCGAACGTCATTTCCATTACCGTGAACAAGCAGAATTTCACCGAACAGATGGTCAAAAAGACCGGTAAATTCAATGTTTCCTTCCTCGACGAAAGCGTGACCTTTGACACTTTCAAACACTTCGGTTTCCAGAGCGGCAGGAATGTGGACAAGTTCGCGGACTTCGCGGACGCGAAGACAGCGGCGAACGGAATCCCGTATATCGCGAAGGGCACAAACGCCTATCTGTCCTGTGAAGTCAAAGAGTCCTTCGACCTCGGAACCCACACCCTGTTCCTCGCGGACGTCATGGACGGCGAGATTCTCTCCGACAAGCCGTCTGTGACCTATACGTATTATCAGGAAAATGTCAAGCCGAAGCCCCAGAAACCTGCCGAGACAAAACCCGCCGGACGCGTCTGGGTCTGCAAAATCTGCAGTTACGAGTACGACGAAGCGAAGGAAGGAACAGCCTTCGAGGATCTTCCCGACGACTGGACCTGCCCGATCTGTAAACACGGCAAACAGGATTTCGAGCTGCAGGCGTAAGAACCATATGGACAGCCTGACCGGCCCGGCAGAACAAACGGATAAACAAACGGATTACACCGGCCGGCCCGTATCCGCCGGAACGATTGGCGGAAAATACATCGTGCATGCCGAGTCATTAAAATGGGGGGCTGCCGCACTGCGGCAGTCCCCCTGTTTCTTTGTTTTTTGAGATTCATTTAATCCCTTGATCCGCCGCCCCCGGAGAGAATGCTCCGGCAGGCGCAGGATTTTTTTCGCGTAATGCGTTTTTCTTTTCCCGGAAAACAACATTTCAGCATTTGATCCGCCGCCCCCGGAGAGAATGCTCCGGCAGGAACAGGATTTTCCGCAAGATAAGCATTTTCGCAGAAAAAAGCTTTTTCCCGGGATTCCAGACCATCCGGCCGATCCTCCCGGTTGATGCTCCCGGCTGACCGGTTGATCACTCGATCCGGTTTTCCCAAAGCTGAGGATCGCTCGGATCGCACTCCTGCGGAATCAGCGGAGCCTGAATAATCATCGTCCGGCTGCCGTTGTCTTCGCCGACATAAGTGTTTTTCTCAATCGTTGCGGGGGACCAGAGCGCGCCCTCCTCGGTGACGGTCTCACCCACCTCGGGAAGCGGCGTTCCCTCGAAATAATCATGGATATACCTGACCGCAAGAATCGCGGCATCCAGCGCGGGCTGCTCGACGACGGCATAGAGCTTGCCCTCCTGGAGCAGGCCGATGCCTTCTTTGCCGATGCAGATGCCGGAGATAAAGTAGTCCGCCGGATTGAGGCCGGCGTTTTCCACGGCGTTGACGACACCGGAACCCATGATATCAGGGGTGTGGACGTAAATCCCGAGAACCTTGTCGCCGTGCAGGTTCAGCAGGTCGCTCGCGCGGGCATAGGAATCGTCATTGTTCCAGTTGCCTTCGCCCTGGGCAATCGTCAGCTGCGGATACTGCTCCAGCACGGACATCACGCCATTGTGGCAGTCAGTCGTA
>JAUNJS010000308.1 GCA_030533125.1 Eubacteriales bacterium
ATCTTCAGTTCTTCGCGCATAAAAAGGGAATGGGCTCCACCAAGAACGGCCGTGACTCCAACTCCAAGCGTCTCGGCGCCAAGAGGGCGGACGGTCAGATGGTCAAGGCCGGCAACATCCTGTACAGACAGCGCGGCACACACATCCATCCCGGACTTAATGTCGGCATCGGCGGCGACGACACCCTCTATGCCAAGGTAGACGGCATTCTCCGCTTCGAGCGCTTCGGCAAGTTCCGCAAGAGAGCTTCCGTCCATCCTGTGCAGAACCAGGAGGAAGCGGCTCCCGCCGAGACAGCAGAGGCATAAGGACTGCCGCGCGGATGAATGCTCCATCCGGCGTGTCTTTTTTCTCCGGTCCCGCAGGACAGAATTCAGTTACATGGTTACATAGTAATTACATAGTAAAGATGAGTTGTTCCGCGAAAACGGAGATTATATCGATGGAAATGTGAATGCTCCGGGCAGAAAGCACAGTGGTTCTGCCCGGAGTTCTTTATATACGCGGTTTGTGTCCGCCCGGGCATGGCCGCATATATGTACGGCAGGAGAGGAACATGTTTATTGATAAAGCCAGAATCATTGTTTCCAGCGGCAAGGGCGGCGACGGGCATGTCTCTTTCCGCAGGGAAAAATATGTGCCGGCGGGCGGTCCGGACGGAGGGGACGGCGGCAAGGGAGGCGATGTCGTTTTTGTCGTGGACGACGGCCTCAATACACTCACCGATTTCCGACATGTCCGCAAATACGCCGCGCAGCACGGCGAGGACGGCAAGAAAAAACGCATGGCAGGGAAAAGCGGACAGGATATAGAGATCAAAGTCCCCGCGGGCACTGTCATCCGGGAGGCGGCTTCCGGAAAAGTGATCGTCGACATGTCCGGCGACACGCGCCGGTTTGTCCTGCTCAAGGGAGGGCGCGGCGGCAACGGCAATATGCACTACGCCACCTCGACCATGCAGGCCCCCAAATACGCCCAGCCGGGACAGCCTTCGCGCTCACTCGAACTCCTTCTGGAGCTGAAAATGATCGCGGACGTCGGGCTCGTCGGATTTCCGAATGTCGGGAAATCCACCCTGCTCTCCATGTCCAGCAACGCGAAGCCCCGTATTGCAAATTACCACTTCACGACCCTGCAGCCGATTCTGGGGGTCGTCGAACTGGAGGACGCGCCGGGCTTTGTGATGGCGGATATCCCGGGCCTGATCGAGGGCGCCGCGGACGGGGCCGGCCTCGGACACGAATTTCTTGCCCACCTCGAGCGCACCCGGATCCTGATCCACGTCGTGGATGCCGCCGGAACGGAGGGGCGCGATCCCATTGAAGACATGATGGCGATCAACCGCGAGCTGGCGCGCTACCGGATCGACCTCTCTTCGAGAAAACAGATCGTCGCGGCCAACAAGTGCGATCTGCTGCCCGGCTTTGCCGCGGCCGCGGAAGCAGAGGATTCAGAGGAGTCAGATCCGTTCGGGTCAGATCCTGCCGGGACAGAAGCGCGGGATCCCGTCGCGGAGATCCGCGCGTACTGCGAACCGCTGGGAATCGAAGTGTTTCCGATTTCCGCGGCGACCGGACAGGGAGTCAGGGAGCTCCTGTACCATGTCAGCGGACTGCTCGCGCAGATGCCCGCGGAGACCGTGACATTTGCCCCGGAATTCGACCCCGAGACAGAGCTTGCCCCGGACAACACCCCCTTCACGGTTTCCTATGACGCGAAAACGAAGGCATATCTCGTGGAGGGTCCCCGGATCGAACGAATGCTGGGATACACCAATCTCGAGACGGAAAAAGGCTTTGTCTTTTTCCAGAAATTCCTCGTCGACAACGGCATCATCGATGAACTCAAACGGCTCGGCTGCAAAGAGGGCGACACAGTCCGGCTGTACGGCCACGCGTTTGAGTTTTATGACTGAGCGCAAACATAACAGATACAAAACAGAACATAAGATCTACAGAAGGAATGACGTTATTCAATGTAAGGCATTACCTTATTTGCAGGGAATTCATTCAGGGATGACGGCATTCAATGTAAGGCATTACCTTATTTTTCAGGGCCATTCATTCAGGGATGACGGCATTCAATATACGGCGTATGACCGGACGGACGCCGGTCGGCAAGCCGGTCTGCGCGCGAAACCGCGCGTAATAAGGAGGATATAAATACTGCATATGCTTACAAGTAAACAGCGGGCCTATCTGACCGGCCTCTCCAACTCTCTGGATCCAATTATCCAGGTCGGACAGCAGGGGGTCACCCCGGAGGTTGTCCGGTCGGCAGAAGAGGCGTTTAACACACACGAGCTCATCAAGGGCTCTGTGCAGAAAAACGTCCTTATGGACGTGCGTTCCTGCGCGGAGATGGTCGCCGAGAGATCCAGGGCGGAGCTCGTGACGGTGATCGGCAGAAAATTCATCCTGTACAAACCGTTCCGGGAAAAGCCTGTGATCACGCTTCCGAAAAAGAAGGCATAAGAAGAAGACACAGCGGGAAGCCATTGAAGACAGAACAGGACAAACCGTTCCGGGAAAAGCCTGTGACCACGCTTCCCGAAAAGAAGGCATAAGAAGAAGACACAGCGGGAAGCCATTGAAGACAGCACAGGACAAACCTGTCCGGGAAAAGCCTGTGACCACGTTTCCGGAAAAGAAGGCATAATTAAAGAAGGCATAGCGAGGAGTCTATGAAGACAGAACAAAAATCGAACCCGGATCTGCGCGCCGGAAAGGAAAAGCGGGTCGGCATTCTCGGGGGAACCTTTGATCCGATCCACACGGCACACCTGATCCTTGCCGAGGCGGCCTATGATACCTTTTCCCTGGAGGAAGTGCTGCTCATGCCGTCCGGCCACTCCTATCTCAAGGACGACCGCCCCCAGAAGGTGCTTCCCCCGCAGATCCGTTATGAAATGGTCTGTGAGGCGGCGGCGGAAAACCCCCATTTCACCGCTTCGGATTTCGAACTGCGCAGGCCGGGCAATACATATACCTGCGATACCCTGCGGGAACTCAAAGCACTGCATCCGGATACGCATTATTTCTTCATCGTGGGAGCGGATTCCGTCCGCAGCATCCTCACCTGGAAGAATCCGGAGGAGATTTTTCAGAGTTGCACGCTGCTGGCAGCGCTTCGCGAGGACGGGGTGCCGACGGAAGAATTTCTGCGCGAATCCGACCGCCTTCGCAGGGACTACGGCGCGGATCTTCACATGCTGGAAATCCCTGCCATCGGCATTTCCTCCACCGATATCCGAAACCGCGTAAAAAACGGCAGAACGATACATTATCTGGTGCCGGATCGCGTCGAAAGGTATATAATGGAGAAAGGGATTTATCGTTAGAGAACAGGAGCTTCAAAAGCAGCTGATTAACGCAGCCGCACTAATAAAGAAGTCATCCGGGCAACGAGGCTTCCGCGGACGGCAGGAGGTGTTTTTTGAAAAAATATTCAAAAACAGATCTGATCAAAGAACTGGAACAGGAGCTGAACTACAAGCGGTTTGTCCATACGCTTGCCGTCACATACACAGCGACATCGCTTGCCATGTGTTACGGCGCGGACGTTAAGAAAGCGGAGACCGCGGGTCTTCTCCACGACTGCGCAAAGTGCCTGGATCTGCAGAAGATGCAGAAACTCTGTGACAATGCGGGGCTTGCCGTATCCGCCTATGAGAGGGACAGCGCCGCGCTGCTGCATTCCAAGGCGGGGAGCGTCCTCGCGGAGCGCAAGTACGGCATTACGGATCCGGACATCCTCGGCGCGATCAGCTGTCATACGACCGGACGTCCCGGAATGTCCGTTCTGGAAAAGATTATTTTTATCGCGGATTATATCGAGCCGGGCAGATTTACAGCCAAAAACCTGCCCCTGATCCGTCAGCTGGCCTTTTCCGATCTCGATGAATGCCTGTTGAAGATCCTGTACGATACCCTCGTGTATCTCAATTCCACAGGCGCCCCTGTGGATCCCATGACGCAGAAAACCTACGATTTTTATAAGAGGATTTTTGAGGAGAAAACGATTTATGACTGATACGAACCAGGAAAAGAACATCGTCCCCGCAAACGCGGAAGCAGCCGCAGCTGAAACGCCTGCCCCGGACGGCGGCCGGGAGCGCGCCGCGGAGCTGGCGCGGATCGCCATCGCGGCCCTGGAGGACAAAAAGGGTGAGGATGTCCGCGTGATCGATATCGGCGATGTCTCTGTTATCGCGGATTATTTCATCATCGCGACCGGCAGGAACCGGAC
>JAUNJS010000309.1 GCA_030533125.1 Eubacteriales bacterium
GGATTGAACATGGCAGACAGGAGAAGGCTGAATATAGAGGGGGATTGAATATGGCAGACAGGAGAAGGCTGAACAAAGAGATCAAAAATAGGCTCGACAGTCTGGCCGGAAACGCGCTGCCCGCCCTGAAGGAGATGGCCGGCCTGTGCGCGGACGGTCTGACAGGTCTGGCCTCTCTCTGCGGACGGGCTCAGGATGCCGCCCCGGCTGCCGGTGACAGCGCCGGCGCAGCTGCCGGTGAAAACACCGGCGCGGCAGCGGGCCCGGGCAGCGGAGCTCCCGTCGCGGCAGAGGCCGGGACGGCAGAAGCGCCCGTCCGTGCTGAAAACCGCGGAACCATCACCGTGGACGGAACGGACGACAGGGCGCTGTTTGATTACTACAAGGCCGACCTCTCGCAGGTGGACAGCAGGTTCAACCGCTCCCTCAGCGCTTTTGCCATGGCGTCCCTGACAGCGGACCCGCACGGGGAGACCTACCGGGAGGCGGGCGATTACGCGGTCCTGACGAACGACGGCGAGATCCGCATGAATATGGGGGAACTGCTGCGCCGGTTCGGGCCGGAGATGACGGCCCCGGGGGACATGGAGAACCTGCCCGACGGAAAGCAGGGCATCCGGGAGGGATCCGGAAAGAAATATCTGACCCTGATGCTCTGGGGCATGCTGGGCGGCTGTCAGTCCACGCTGGTCAACAACGGAAAAATCATTACGGAATGTGATACGGACAACCCGGAGGGAACCGAGAGCGTTTTCACCCATCCAATGTATGTCTACCACCGCTCCGCCATGATCAACAACGGGGAGGTCCTGGTCCGCGGCAGGGGAAACCGGGGCATCAACCCCCGGGGACTGACCTCCCAGAAAAACGACCTCTCTGTTGTCAATAACGGCACCATCGTGATCGATGTGGAGAATTCCTATCTCACCCGGGCGCTGACCGTGGCAGGCTTTGGAAGCACGATTGTCAACCGCGGCCTGGTATCCGGGAGGTCCGGCGGGACTGTATTCGGGGCGGGACACTCGGGAAGCTCCACCCTGATCAACGAGGGCACGGTGGATGTGACCACCATGGGAGTCGTCCCCGCGGAGAAAATAGGCGTCCTCGCGACCTTCGCCTCCGTTGCCGGCGCCTACGGGCTGAGCGCGGCGGGTCCGGACTATATGATGGAGAAGCTCTTCGAAAAGTTCGGCGTGCGGAACTGGAAAGGGGAAGGGATTGTCAACAAGGGCGTGGTAAAGGCCGCGGTACAGGATGCCGGGGCGGCGGACCCGGGCAGCGTGGCGGCGGGCATTCTGCTGCTGGATTCCCATGTGCCTTACAACGGCTGGTATACCGTCGGGAATACAGGCGTGATCCGTACCGCGTCAGATCTTTCGCACTGCGGGGAAAACAACCGGTTTTTCAGACGGGCGGAACTGGTCGTCAACAGCGTCCATATGCCCGAAAAGACCTTCCCCGCCAGAATCCGGATCAGGGAGTGGGCTACGGAGCTGCGGGACTTTGAACGGTGCGGGGACCTGATCCTCGCCAGAAGCGACAGCGAAGATCCGGTGACCCTGTGTCTTGAGGACGCGGAGCTGATCCTCCGCCCGGCGGAGAACTACGACGCGGGGACGGCGTACCGGGTCAGCCCCGAAACCCTGGCGGCCCCGATGGGCGCGCCCACGCTGGAAGAGGCCGGCGTGCAGGTCGAGGGCGTGGAGTATCTCCGCTTCCGCGCGGAGATGCCCGATTTTGTGGTTCCTTTTGTGGAAGAAACCGCCCGGGGGGACTATCAGGTCAGCCTCAAGCCTGCAGACGACCCGGAGGCCCGGCGCAGGATGCTCTCTGCCGCCGCCATGGGTCCGGTGGACTTCATACGGCTGAATATGGATGAGCTGGACCGGATGCTGGGCGACGCGGAGGCCCCGGACTGGTCCGTCGAAGCGTACCAGTCCTTCCACAGCCGCAGGGACGGCCTGAAGGGAAGGCTGAAAGGGATCGCGGGGCGCAGGGACGTGGGTCCCGGATCTCTGCTTCGGGCGGGCGTTCACGGCGCCTGTGCCCGGGACCGCGCCGCAGGGGGCATTTACGGCGGAACCAGCCGCATGAGAGCCGCCATGGACGGAGTCCATTTCTCCCTTGCGGACGGAACCCTGCGGGCGCAGGGCACCCGCTTCAGGACTGCCGGCGGGACGGATTTCGCGCTGCATACGGACACGGGCATCTGCCTGGACGGCCGCGCGGACGGGAAACTGGACGGTTTCTACGTCTCCGCCCACCTGTCCGGACATAAACGGCTGGGGAACGAACGGAGACTGCGCGCGGAGGCGGGAATTTCCCTTCTGAAATTCAACCGGGGAACCGGCGTGGACTGGAGTTTCAAGGAGGAACCGCTGCCGGGATACCGGATGGAGACCGGTTCCGTGAAAAGCGTCCGCGGGAATTTCCGGCTGGGCTATAAGCGCAGTTTCAAGGGCGGCCGGGACGGCCGGGCCGCTTTCTCCCTGGAGGGAAGCGCCGCCCTGTTCGACCGCGGGGTTGGCCTGCGTATGCTGGGCACGCAGTCCGGAGAGACAGTGCGGGAAGACCCGCTCCGGATCTGTGTGGACGTTTCCGTCCGGCGGCGGGTTGGCGGCAGGATGCTGAAAATCAGTTTCCACGGCGGACTGGGCCGGAACTGCCGCCACACCGGGGTGCGCTTCGCTCTCACACCTGACAGGCAGTCTGTTCAGAAGCAGCCCGGGGGCAGCGCGGACCGCGCGTGAGCCCGGGCATCTCCGGGACGGCATTATAAGGATCCGCGTTATGGAGCCCGGGACGGCCGCGCGGATCGATGCGCCGTCCGGCGTATCTTTTTCTTAGGTTTCACAGGGCAGAACTCAGCTGCACGTTCAGATCTAAACGGGAAATGAGGGGGAGCAATGAAAGGGAAAAAGCTGATATCACTTACACTGGCAGCCTTGCTTCCGCTGGCGCTGCTTTGTGCTTTTACGGGCCCGCGGCAGGGCGAAACAGCGGACAGTGCCGGTCAGCAGGACAACAGCACAGACAGTGCCGCAGAACAGCAAAAAGAGGATGAGGAGGGTGATGATATGAAAGAGAAATCATTACAAGGCGCCGCGCGGGAATCGGAGGACAGCGGGATCCTGCGGATCGCCAGGCAGGGCGTGTTCTCCGCCGGCGGCACTGTGACGGAGCCCGTGGAGGGCGAATATGATCCCGTGCTGGGCTGGACAGATCCGAAAAGGGCCGGAAACACCGCCCATGTGGACCACGCCAATGTGTTTTATCAGATTCCCGACGAGGACAACGGGCACCCGATCGTCTACCTTCACGGCCACGGGCAGTCCCGCGTGTGCTGGCAGTTCACCCCGGACGGACGGGAAGGCTGGTCGGATCTGTTTCTGAAGATGGGCCATGCGGCGTTTCTGGTGGATCAGCCCAGGAGGGGCGCGGCGGGCGCGGCCACGGAACTTCCCCAGGGAGCCATGGATGTCTTTGAGGGCACCAATAAGTACAAAGCCGGCGACCAGGCGATGTATACCCATTTCAGGATCGGCCGCGTACCCCCGGAGCGCTACGAGGGCTCCCAATTCCCGGAAGGGGAGCAGGTGCTGGATCAGTTTTTCCGTGAAATGACGCCCAACACGGGCGATTTCAACGGAGCGGCGTGCATGCAGGCCATGGGCGCTGTTATGGAAGAAGTCCGGGAGATGACCGGAAACAAGTCCATCTATATCACCCATTCCCAGGGAGGCATGATCGGCTGGGCCACTCCGGCGGCCAACATCGCCGCCATTATCGCGATCGAGCCGGGCGGAGTGCCGCAGACCGGGTCTCCGCAGTACAAGGCTCTTTTAAACGCGAAAATTCCCATCGCGATCTATTTTGGCGATTACATCGACAACGGCCCGCAGGAGCTCGCGTCCACGGGCATCTGGAAGACGATGCGGGACAACGCGCGCGCGTTCGCGGAGCAGTTTAATGCGGACGGCGGGGACTGCACCGTATTCAATCTGCCCGACGAAGGCATTACCGGCAATTCCCATTTCATGTTCCAGGAACTGAACAACGCGGAAATCGCCTGCCACATTGAAGCCTGGCTCCGCGCCCGCGGGCTGGCGGATTGACGAAGACCTGCCCGCCCCCGTCCGCCCCGCTATGCGGCGCGGGCCGCGCACATCACGGAAGCCTCCAGAAGCCTGCTGAACGGGCGGGCTGTAATTCACACGTATTTTTACGCGCATACAAATGATT
>JAUNJS010000310.1:0-213 GCA_030533125.1 Eubacteriales bacterium
CAATCCGCACGGCAGCATGCACAGCGCCGCGGGGACAGGGGACAGATCGTCCCGGCCGGGAAGGTTCGCGGTATCCCGAAGTGCCTGCTGACAGCGCAGACACATAAAAATGGCCGCTCCGTACCGGATAAGAGTGCGTTTGCCCGGACAACCGGAAAACATCTCAGACACACAAAATGACCGCTCCGGACCAGGGACAGCGGTCATTCTGCG
>JAUNJS010000310.1:223-4228 GCA_030533125.1 Eubacteriales bacterium
ATCTTATTTCATGAAGTTTATGGTTTCAGGAGCCCGGGAATCCCGCATTGCCGGCAGCTCTTTGCCCCGCTCCGGAATCCGCTTAAAATCTTACGGCTCGTATGTGAAAGCTTCCTCAAATACTTTTTCGTAGCTGTCCGAATTGTAAACCTGCAGGGTGAATCCGAGTTCCTTTACCTCCTCGATCTCCTTTTCCTCAAGTTCATTTTTCATGATGAAACCTTTGGAATATCCTCTCGTTCCGGGAAGCGACTCGTCCGCATAGTAGAAAGAGGTGTCTGTCTGATTGACAGAGGTCTTGCTCCACATAAAGGTCAGGGGCTTGTCCGTCTTGTTTTCAAAATAGCAGTTGATAACGTATCCATAGACCGGATCCTCGCCGCCCCCCTGCATGATGAATGTGAAATCGTCGGTATCCGCCAGAATCTTCTCATTCTCCACCGGTGTCCGGTCAGGCGCTTTGATTTCTTCCGGCTTTTTTCCGGTCGGATAGACGGCAATGTCGCCGCTGTCCGCGAGTACGTCCCAGGTATCCTCGTCAATCACGGTCACGTCCAGCAGGATTTCGTCAACGGCGGAGATTCCGCATTTGGCGAGGTCCGCCGGCTTGATGACATAATCGGTGTCTTTGCTCTCCTTCGCCTCAAGCGTGAACGCCCAGATCGGCTGAATCTTGTATTTATTGGCAAAATCGTTCTTGGAGCTGATCAGCATCTTGTGCTCTGTCTTGTTTTCGCAGTGGATCGTGGCCGTGAAGCCTGTCAGATCCGCCTTGTAACCGGTGATCTTCACCGTGACATCGTCCGTGTCCAGAAGCGTCTGCGGATCCTTCGAATACTGGACGTTTTTATCCAGCACGTCATCCCGGTAGCCCAGAATCGCGTAGATCGCCTCGAGAGTTGTCCGCTCAAATTTCATTGCGGTGTCATCCTTCTCCAGCGTGAGCACTTCTTTGTCAAGCGTATAGGGAATCGGGTCGCCTTCCGAGACGAACGAGACGTCATCCCAGGTGCCCTCCGTGTCCGATCCGAAAAAGGAGAGGGTGAAGGTATTGTCCCCGCGGACTTCCATGTACGCGACCATGCCCATAGATTCATACATTTCCAGATCTTCTCTTTTTGCCGTTTCTCCGTTACTTGTCATCTCAATGAGTTTCCAGATGCCCACGGGTCCGCCGGACCCGGCAGCCGCGGTCTCCGCCCCGTACACCGGCGCGCGGAATCCGCAGATCTGTAAGACCAGAATGAATGACAACAGCAGCACCCATCTTTTTTTCATTTCCTTTTCCTCCTGTCCTGTCTGTCTCTGCCTTCTGTAAGCGCTCCGTCTGTCCGTTGGTGTTTTCCGCGTCTGTCAGATGGTAGTTTCAGCGTCTGTCCGTCCATAATATCCCTCTGTCCCCGCGTTTCTTCCGGGCCTGTGTCCGCAGGGATTCCCCTTCCTTCCTTGCGGTCGGTTCAGTCCTGTGTACGCAGGGATCCCTTCCTTATCCGCGTTTCTTCCGGGCCTGTGTCCGGGGAGAATTCCGCAGGGGTTTATTCCGATTGTTCGATCAGAGTGCGGAGCAGGTCCGCCCAGGATATGGCGAGGTCGTCTCCTGTATCCGCGGCCACGGCTTTCGCGATGGCTTCGGCGCCGGTCAGGGTCGCAGTCCCTTTATATTCGCTGTCCCGGAGCACCATGCCGGCTTCCGCCAGGGAAATGGCCAGGGCCGTGTTGTCGTCCGGGATTTCGCGATAGTCCTCCGCAAGGACCGGCTTTTCCACCAGCCTGCTTTCGGAGCCGGTTTTCCCGCTGTTGATGTCTTTGTAGCGGATGGCGACGGTGCAGAGTTCCTTTGTGTCGCCCGCGGCCTCGGTCCTGCTGTATTTGAGGTCGGGGGCGTCCGTCTCACTCTCCTCGCCCGCAGGGACGATCTCGTAAAGGGCGGTCACGGATTTTCCGGCGCCCACGTCACCGGCATCCACCTTGTCGTTGTTAAAGTCTTCCGCGTTCAGGATCCTGCTCTCATAGCCGATCAGGCGGTACTCCTGCACCAGGGCGGGGTTGAACTCCACCTGGATCTTCACGTCGTCCGCCATGGGGATCAGCGTGGAGGAACTCTCCTGCACCAGGGCCTTGCGGGCGTCGGTCATGTCGCCGATGTAGTGGTAGTTGCCGTTGCCGTTCTCCGCCATGACCTCCATCTTGTTGTCCTTGAGGTTCTCGGAACCGTAGCCCAGGATGGTCAGATAGACGCCCTTCTGCCGGCCGGCTTCCACGATTTCCTTGAGCGCGCCCTCGCTGGTGGCACCGATGTTAAAATCGCCGTCCGTCGCGATCATCACGCGGTTCACGCCGTTTTCGATATAGCCCTTCTCCGCCATGTCATAGGCGGTCTGCATGCCCAGCGCCCCGTAGGTGCCGCCGCCGGCCCGGACCAGCACTTCAGCCAGGCCCCGGTAAATCTCTTCTTTTTTGTCGCAGCTGACATTCTCCAGGACGACACCCTGTCCGGAGGCGTAGTACATCATCGAAATGGTGTCTTTTTCATTAAATCCTTCCAGCATGTCCGCGTACGCGCTCAGCGCCAGCGGAAGCTTGTTGATCAGCATCATCGAGCCGGAAACGTCCGTCACGAGGACAAAGTTGGTGGCCGGATCCTCCTGCACATCGTCCGCCCGGATTCCGATTCGGATCAGACCGTGTCTGCTGTTCCACGGGCACCGGGTGTATTCCGTCGAGACCGTAAAAGGTTCCTCTCCGGTCCGGTCGCCGCTGTAGTCGTAATTGAAATAATTGATCAGTTCCTCGATCTTGACTTCGTCCTTTTCAATTTCATATCCGTCCAGAATGTCATACTTCAGCTCCGTGTATCCCGCCGTGTCCACGTCGATGGAAAAAGTGGACAGCGGGGAGGCCGCCACGGATTTGAACGGATTTTCCCGGATCGTATTGTACTCGGACGTATTGAAATCCGCCTCGCCCTGTTCCGCCCCGCTTTCCTCCTGCGCGGCGGTCTTTGCCGCGGACGCTGCCGGCATCTGCGTGTATTCCTCCGCCGGGGCGGATTCATACGCGGCATCGAATACCGCACTCTCTTCCACAGCCATGGAATACGCGCCTTCGCTCTCCGTATCTTCGTATAATACGTCCGGTTCCGGCTCCGGAAAATAATCCGGATGCTTCTTTTTCGCTTCCTCGACGCGGTCCCGGAGGCTTTCCCACAGCGCGCTCTCCAGATTTTCCGCGTATAAATACCTGGCCAGAAGGAACGCGTCCGCCTCCTCCCGGGTCACCATCTCGAGTTCCAGAAGCCCCCGCAGGTCCGTGCCTCTGTCGTCGTAGGGATCCGCGTTCTCCAGTTCTTCATAGGCCTTCGCAAGAACAGCTCTTTTGAAGTTCCCGTTCATAGAGTCGATGATTTCCTGCTCCTGCGCCGGGGTCAGATTCGATCTCCATCCGCTGCGCTTCTTCTTTTCCGCTTTCGCGTTCCATCTGCTGAGATCGTCGGTATAGCTGTCGTGGTCTGTAAAAACCGCCTCCAGCATCACGCCCGGCCCTGCCGCCTGCGAAACCTGCTGTCCCTGCCCGGCCGCGGACGCGCCGGTGCCGGAGTTCTCCTGTCCCTGCGCGGTTTCCGCCTTCCCGTCTCCGGATTCCTCCGTCTTCTTTGCGGCGTCCGCCTGCGAAACCTGCTGCTCCTGTCCGGCCGCGGACACGCCGGCGCCCGTCTGCGCAGGCTGCACAGAGGCGTTCCCTCCACAGGCCGCCAGCAGACTGACAGAAATCAGACCTGCACAGACCGCGTTCCAGTATTTTTTCATCCTCTGTTCCTCCCGTTTATTCTGTATCGTTTATGTACGCCCTTTTCTTTATAAAAGAACGTGAATACGGGAATGGGGGTTACAGTCCCTGTCACAAAGTGAATATCTTCCCGGTCTTTTATCCGCGAGAACGGATGCTGCCGGCGCTGACGCACAGGAGTCCCTTTACCTGCGCGCAAAAGCCAGCATTGCCTGCGCA
>JAUNJS010000311.1:0-2630 GCA_030533125.1 Eubacteriales bacterium
CATGGACAAGTGCAAAGATCTTCTTCCTGAGTATTTCTATTTTGTCAGAGGTGTTGCCTGCCGCGGGAGAGCGGGGAGGACCGGCACGCGGCAGAAACTCTTCGGGGCAGCGGAAAGGAAAGGAGTTGTTTATGAAGCATCGCAGACAGGCAGGAGCTGTATTCCTGGCATTTATTGTTGCTTTGGTCACTCTGATCGGCTGCGGCGGCAGTGCGTCCGCGAAAGAAAACAATAAAAAAGAAAACAGTAAAAAGGAGACGGAATCCGGCGACAGCTTCGTGTTTGAAGTTACCGCGTCCCCGCTGGACGGTCTGCGCGCCGAGGTGAGCAGTTCCTCCGTCAATTCCGGCGCCTCAAATAACGAATTCTCCATGGATGGTATGGATGAGTCCGGTATCAATTACGGCGGGGCGTATGTTTCAAACGGAAGATATTATGTGTATTACTCGGACCAGAACGGAGCCGGGGATTTCCGTCTGCTTTCTTTCAACGAAAAAGGGGAAGACGAGAAGACGGTTGAGCTCCCTGTGGATGAAGACAGCTTTCTGATGGGCCTCAGTATTTCACCGGACGGACGGATTTTCCTGGCTAAGGGCGGTTACGATGAAAAGACCGGGGACTTTTCCAACTCCATCTGCGGCCTGGACGCGGACGGTAAAACACTCTGGGAAAAGAAAATCAAGGCGGGCGAGGAATATTATGTCCGCGGTATGGCTTCCAACGACAAGGCGACGCTCGTATATTCGGAAACGGACATGCGTGTTTTCGACAACAAGGACGGCGCGGAGAAGTCGGTTGACATTCCGGTCGATGATCTGTACGGAGATGTCTGCAGGAGTAAGGACGGAGACCTTCTGCTTGTGGGGATCAACGACAGTGAAATGATGGCCTGGAGCCTTGATGTGGATGCCGCCTCCTTCAAAAAGACAGGGATGTCTGTAAAGGGCTTTTACGGAACCGGCGTTTATACCGGGGGCGGAACCGGATATGATCTGTATACGACAAAGGACGATGGTGTCTACGGTCTCTCCCTGGACGGCTCCGAACCGGTGAAGATTCTGGACTACATCGCTTCGGATCTGATGATCGAAAATATCCAGAAATGCGCTGCCATATCCCCTGAAAATGTTCTTGTGATCTATTACGACACAGAGGATGACAGCAGCCGCGCCATAACGCTCCGGAAATCGGACGCCGCAGCCGCAGCCGCGAAGACAACACTGACACTCGGATGTACATTCCTTGACACCGATCTGCGGAAAGCTGTTATTAATTTTAATAAAACCAACAGCAAATACAAGATCAAGGTCACTGAATATCCGTATGAAGAGCAGTCTGACGGAGAGTACCAATCCTCTCTCAACACCGAGATCGCGGCGGGCAATGTGCCGGATATGCTCTGTGTGAGCTCGGATATGCCGATTCAGAGCTACGCGTCCAAGGGATTGTTCGAGGATCTGGAGCCCCTGTTCTCCAAGGACGCGGAAATCTCGAAAAATGAATATCTTATGAATGTCATCGATGCCTTCCGGATCGACGGTAAGATGTATTTTGTCACTCCCGGCTTCAGTATGATGGGCTTGATGGGAAAGCAGAAGGATTTCAGCGATACAAAGGGCGTCACGGTTTCCCTGCTCGAGAAACTGATCAAGGAGAAGGGGCTTGGTTATGACCAGGCGCTCGGGGTGGCAAGCAGGGACAGCGTGATGATGATGTCCATGTATTTCGCTATGAATCAGTTCGTGGACTGGGACAAGGGAACATGCAGCTTTGATTCGGACGCTTTCATAGATCTGCTGGAGTTTGCTCAGAAATTCCCGAAGACGATCAATTATGATACGCTGGATTGGGAAAAGATGGACGCCGGCATGCGCGAGGGAAAACAGCTGGTCCGGGATGTCTATCTCACGGATTTCGGCACATACATGAGCGAACGATACGGTTACATCGGTGAAGAAGTTGCCTTCATGGGATACCCCGGAAACGGGGAGAACGGTCCGGCGCTTCAGGAAACCATTTCGATCGCGATGAGTCACAACAGCGTAGATCAGGAAGGCTGCTGGCAGTTTATGCGGACCCTCTATCTCGACGATTTCCAGAACAGCATCGAATATACCTTCCCGGTCAGCAAAAAGGCGCTGAAGCAGCTTGCGGAAAAGGAAATGAATCCGGAGACTTACAAGTATACGGATGAGAACGGCAAAGAGGTCGAGGAGATCATTGACAGCAATTCTGTTTTCCTGAACGGCAAGGAGATCGAAGTCCCTGTCGCGACGCAGAAGGACATCGACGAGGTTATGCACCTTCTGGAGACGGCGGATACACCGGTTACCATGGATACCAATATTTCCAATATCATCAATGAGGAGACCGGAGCGTTCTTCAACGGCCAGAAAAGCGCGAAAGAGACAGCTGAAATCATCCAGAGCCGGGTAAAAGTCTATATCAGCGAAACAAAATAATACAAATAATACAGCAGACAGGCATCAGCCCGGCAGGCACAGAAGCGCCTGTTAGTCAAGAAACAGGGCGGCAAAACCGCCGTCATAGAGCGTTATAGAGTATGAGAAAGGGCCGGGAGGAACCGGTGCAGTGAAACGGTTCCTCCCGGTCCTTTAGATTCAACCGGG
>JAUNJS010000311.1:2730-3896 GCA_030533125.1 Eubacteriales bacterium
GTTTTCCCGCGGGGCATGACAGGAGACAGGGCATAATGAGCTATTTATTCTGTTTTGGGCCGTCCGGGTCCGGAAAGAGCCGATACCTGCGACAGCTGGTCATTCAAAAAGCGCAGGCTTCGCTGGCCGGGCAGGACAGGACGAGATATATCTTTCTCGTTCCGGAACAATATACCATGCAGACGCAGCGGGAGCTGGTGCTGGACCACCCGGCCCATGTCCTGATGAATATCGATGTCCTCAGTTTCGGCCGTCTGGCATACCGCGTTTTTGCGGAGACCGGCGTCGACCGCCGCACTGTGCTCGATGATATCGGGAAGAGCCTTCTGCTCCGGCGGGCAGCTTCGCGCTGCGCGCAGGATCTGCAGATCCTGAAAAGGGGAATCCGCAGTCCGGGTATGATCGATGAAGTAAAGTCGGTTCTTTCCGAATTTATGCAGTATGGTGTAGAGCCGGAAGAAATCGACGGCATGGCGGATTACGCGGCAGAACACGGGCATTACGCGCTGCAGGCCCGGCTGCGGGATCTTCAGACGTTGTATAAAGAATTTGAGAATGAAAAAAAAGACCGTTTCATGACAGGCGAGGAGACACTGCCCCTTTTGGAAAGCGCGATCCCCGAATCCGCGAGCCTTCGGAACAGTGTGATTGTTTTTGACGGTTTTACGGGCTTTACTGCGCTGCAGTACAGAGTTGTCATGGCGCTGCTGCGCTGCGCGAAAGAGGTGGTATTTTCTCTTACAATATCCAATGACCAGGGGCCTGCCGTTGAAAGGACAGCGGAAGGCGGTCCTGCGGGCGGAGAGGAAGATCTGTTTTATCTCACCCGGAAAACGGTATTCGACATTGTCCAGATGGCGAAAAAAGAGAACCTGAATAAAACGCGGGATCTCTATCTGCCTTCATCGCCCGTTGACCTGAAAACACAGCTTCTGCCGCGCTATGGGAAGAATCGTGTGCTCGCGCATCTGGAACACAGCCTTTTTCGATATCCGGAAGAACCCTTTCGGGAGACATTTTCCGGAGAGACCTCACAGGGGCTCAGGCTGTTCTCCGCCTCCACACCGCAGGAGGAAGTTCGGCAGATCCTCGGCGGGATCCAGGAAATGATCACGCGGACCGGCTGTGCTTACCGGGATTTCGCGATTGTGACGGCTGATCTTGAA
>JAUNJS010000311.1:3906-4221 GCA_030533125.1 Eubacteriales bacterium
AGATACAGGATCCCTGTGTATATTGACCGCACAGATAAGGGGTTTCACAATATCCTTTTTGAAGGCGTCCGCGCTGTCCTTCAGATTTCCGCGGAGAATTTTTCCTACAGTGCTGTATTCAGGTATCTTCGGAGCGGACTCAGCCGGCTCACCGGCGCGGAGGTGGATCATCTGGAGAACTACTGTCTGGCAAACGGGATCCGGGGACGCGGGAAATGGGCTGCGTCCTTCGACGCGTCCTGTGAAGAAGCAAGGGTGAAATTCCTGCGGGAAATCCTGCCTGTGACGGGCCTTTCGGCGGAGGAAGAGCGCAGG
>JAUNJS010000312.1:0-1609 GCA_030533125.1 Eubacteriales bacterium
AATTCTTTAATGTAGAGAATTCTTTATAGGAATATATAAAACAGTCTTAGAAAAACGTTTTTCAGTTAAAAGGAGTATGGAATGGATTATACGAAAATCGCTCTGGAAAAGCACAGGGAATGGAGAGGAAAGATTGAAACAGGGCTTCGCGCGCAGGTGCACACAAAAGAGGACCTGAGCATCGCCTACACACCCGGTGTGGCGGCTCCCTGCCTGGAGATTCAGAAGGACATCAACAAGTCTTTTGAGTATACGCGCCGCTGGAACACCGTGGCTGTCGTGACGGACGGCACGGCGATCCTGGGCCTGGGTGACATCGGTCCCGAGGCGGGCATGCCGGTCATGGAGGGCAAGTGCGTGCTGCTCAAGGCCTTCGGCGATGTGGACGCCTTCCCGCTCTGCATCCGCTCCAAAGATGTGGATACGATCGTGGAAACGATCGCCCTGCTCCAGGGTTCCTTTGGAGGGATTAATCTGGAGGATATTTCCGCGCCGCGCTGCTTTGAGATCGAAAAAAAGCTCAAGGAGAGGTGTGAGATCCCGATTTTCCATGATGACCAGCACGGCACCGCCGTCATCATGCTGGCAGGCGTGATGAATGCCCTCAAGGTCGTCGGCAAAAAGATGGAGGACGTGAAGATCGTCACCTCCGGCGCCGGCGCGGCGGGCATCGCCATCATCCGGCTTCTCATGTCAATGGGATTGAAAAATGTCATCCTGACCGACCGGAAGGGCGCGATCTATGAGGGACGCGCAGACCTGAACCCCGTAAAGGAAGAGATGGCGAAGATCACGAATCTGAACCGCGAAAAGGGGACGCTCGCGGATGTCATCAAGGGGGCGGATGTCTTTATAGGCGTCTCGGCGCCCGGCACCCTGACCCAGGACATGATCCGCTCCATGGCGAAAGATCCCGTTATCTTTGCCTGCGCGAATCCCGTTCCGGAGATCTACCCCGATGAAGCAAAGGCCGCCGGGGCCGCCGTGGTCTCTACCGGCCGTTCCGATTATCCAAACCAGGTGAACAATGTCCTTTGCTTCCCCGGCATTTTCCGCGGGGCGCTGGATGTGCGGGCGTCGGACATCAACGATGCCATGAAGATCGCCGCCGCAGAAGCCATTGCGGGGATTGTTTCCGAAGAAGAACTCTGCGCGGAGTATATCCTCCCCCCGGCGGTCGATTCCCGCGTGAAGGACATCGTGGCGAAGGCTGTCGCGCAGGCCGCCATCGACAGCGGCGTGGCGCGGATCTGAGGAACCCGGATCCGTCGGACGGCACCGGAGCCGCCTTCCGGCAATTGCCGGGAAAAGATATCCCGGATCCGTCGGGCACCACTGGAGTTTCCTTTCGGTTAGTTCGGGGAAAACGACTTCCGGGTGTCTGAAGTAGTCGAAGCGTAGTTTTCCCTGTTTGATTCAGACGGTTTCCCGGGATAACGACTTCTTTGCAGCCGCATGAGGTGGATCCGATGAAAGGAAAAGAACAACGCCAATATGAGAAGCTGGTGCTGACGCCGATCGAAAAGCTGATTCCGTCGCTCGCGGTGCCCACTGTGATCAGTATGATGGTCACGATGATCTATAACCTGGTGGATGCCTATTTCGTGGG
>JAUNJS010000312.1:1709-4218 GCA_030533125.1 Eubacteriales bacterium
ATCCTGATTTCCGGCCCCGCGCTGATGTGCAGCTGTATCCTGAACAATGTCATGCGATATGAGGGGCGCGCGGTTTTCGCGATGGTCGGGCTTGTCGCCGGCGGCGTTCTGAATATGATCGGAGACCCGATTCTCATGTTCGGCCTGGGCCTCGGAATTGACGGCGCCGGGCTGTCGACCGCGATTTCACAATATATCAGCTTCGGGATCCTCCTGTACATGTTTTTGTCCGGCAGAACAATCAGCCGCCTGTCGATCCGCAATTATTCGAGGGAGATCGGAGACCTGTTCCATATTCTGAAGGTCGGCTTTCCAAGCCTGATCCGCCAGATGCTCAACAGCATTTCCACCATGACGCTCAACAACTGTGCCATGCCCTACGGAGACGCCGCGATCGCGGCCATGTCCATCGTAGGCCGGATCACAATGTTTATCGGGTCGGCGATGATCGGCATCGGACAGGGCTTCCAGCCGGTGTCCGCTTTCAATTACGGCGCGCGGAAATATGCCCGTCTCCGGAGGGCTTTCTTTTTCACCTTCCGGATGGGCCTGGTGATCCTCGGCGTTCTCGGGATTCTGGGCATGATATCCCCGGGCTCTGTCGTACGTCTTTTCCGCGATGATCCGGCTGTGGTGGAGATTGGCGCGCTCGCCCTGCGGTTCCAGTGCGTCGCTGTCTTTTTCCAGCCTTTTTCCGTCACCGTCAACATGATGTTCCAGAGCGTCGGCAGGAGCCGCGAGGCCTCATTCCTCGCGACGCTCCGCAGCGGCCTCATCTATGTACCGCTCCTTCTGATCCTGCCGCGTCTGTTCGGCATCGTCGGCATCCAGAGCGCCCAGATGTGGTCGGACATCCTGACAGCGCTGATCTGCGTTCCTTTTTTGATCCGGTTTTTGCGTGAAATCCCGAAGGAGGACCAGGAGACGGAAATGGATCGCCTGTACCGATCCCGCTTATGAGGCGCGTGCGGTGCCGGGCGACGGGGGATGAGACCTGGTGAATGCTGCCGTTCCTGTTTGTGCGGCAGACGCGGAAAAGGAAGAGGATGCGCTGCGCGTACCGGAAAACCGGAGAATGGCAGGAGGCATTGGAGGCGCGGAAAAGGAAGAGGATGCGCTGCGCGTACCGGAAAACCGGGGAATGGCAGGAGGCATTGGAGGCGCGGAAAATGAAGATGATACACTGCGCGGACCTGCATCTGGACGCGAAGCTGCAGACGAATCTGGATCGGGAAAACGCAAAAAAGCGGAGAAATGAGCTTCTGGGCAATTTTGAGCGTCTCGCCGCTTTCGCGGCAGAAGAGGGCGTGGAAGCAGTACTGATCGCGGGGGATCTGTTTGACCGCGAGCCGGTTTCCGCCCTGGCGAGGAATACGGTTCTGGAAGTGATCCGGGCTTATCCGCGGATCCGGTTTTATTATCTGCGGGGCAATCACGACACGGGAGACTGCCTGGGCGAGACCGCGCGCGGTGGGAACCTCAGGCTGTTCGGAAACCGCTGGAAAACTTATCGGGAGGGAAATACGGGACTGATTGCGGTCTCCGGCATGGAACTGACGAGAGAAAACAATGCGTCGGCCCATACTTCGCTGCGCCTGAATCCGTCCTGTTTCAACATTGTCATGCTGCACGGGCAGCTGACCGGCGGAGGCCGGAACCCGGCACCCCGGCCGCCGCGCTATCCGGATGCAGACGCGGAAACAGATCTCCGGGACCTTCGCGCGCAGAGAGGCAGCCGCTTTCAGGGGACGCTCAGCGATCTGCACGGAACGGATTTCTCCGCGCAAAGCGGCAGCCGTTTTCAGGGGACATTCAGTGATCCGGAAGGGGCAGAAATCCCCGTCCAAAGCGGAAGCCGTTCCGCGGCGGGAAACGCGGGGGTGATCGACCTGCGGGCCCTGCGCGGCAGAGGGATCGATTATCTGGCGCTGGGACACCTCCATGCCGGCCGGACAGGACAGCTTGATGAACGGGGGAGCTATTGCTATCCCGGGTGTCTGGAAGGGCGCGGATTTGACGAGCCCGGCCCCCATGGTTTTATGCTTCTGGATATTGATGAAGAGAAAAAATGTATGGGGCGCCGGTTCATTCCTTTTGCGCGCCGGACACTCTATACGGTCGATGTGGATGTGGGCGGATGCCGGACGACGGCGCAGATGAAGGGCCTTGTGGGAGAAGCTCTCCTGCGGGCAGGGTGCGGCAGGCAGGATATGGCGGAGGTCACCCTGCGCGGGGAACTCGAAGTTGATTGCGAGAAGGATGTGGACTACATCCTTACAGACCTCCGGCAGCGCCTCTTTTATGCCAGACTTCGCGACGCCACAGTGCTGCGTGTCAACCCGGACGATTATCTGTACGACGAGTCCCTCCGCGGGGAATTCGTCCGGATGGTCATGGCGGACAGTTCCGTATCCGCGGAAGAGAAGGCGGCCGTAATCCGGTGCGGGTTTATGGCAATGGACGGCGAAGAACCGGTCTGACCCGGCAGAATACCGGGGAAAACCGGCGG
>JAUNJS010000051.1 GCA_030533125.1 Eubacteriales bacterium
TTTCTGAGCGACAAACCCGCATTCCGCCAATTTTCAGATGTCAGGTTTTTGTCCCCAAAAACCGTTGACAAAGGTACGGCCCTTGACGAGGTGGCCAAGGGTATTTGACAGGGTTGACTTCATAGAGCAAAAGTATTGCATGTGATTGAATGGTATTAAATCAGGCACATTGCACAGATCGATGACAAATGTCATTGTTCGCGGATCCGCATCTATTGTATAAAAGAATAAAGAGAACAGAGCTTTTTTTGCGGGAATACTTTTGTGAAGATATTTTTCAATCACTCTTCCATACAGGCAGCACGCAGAAAATATCGCAACAGCGGTCTTTTTTGTGTAACAAGAGGAACTTTTTACCAAATGCTGGAGAGGGTTCGGAGGTCATGGCATAGAAAACATGAAAAACATTGTCCGGGGGGAAGATGATATAAGGAGAGGTCTGATCGGGAATGTCGGGGGAAAAGGTCGCCTTGCGACACTTTTGACATACCTGAAAATCGTTCTTCTGCTTTTCATCCTCGTATTTCATTTCATGCAGTCGGATGGCGCGTTTCTGAAGGAACCGGAAGCGCGTTTTTTTGGTGCTGTTTTCCCTGATACAGCGCAGGAGTATGTCCGGGAGATACTCACGCAGATCGAGACGAGCATAGATGCAAAGGGGGACCGGCTTATTGTCAGGGATTGCGGAACAGATGTGGAGCTGCAGAGCCAGGAGATCATGGAGCTTGCGGACAGTGGAATCGAGACGCTGTTTGTCTTTCCAGTCTGTGAGAACGGATTGGAAGATGCGCTTAAAGACTGTGCTGGGAGGGGGATCCGCATCGTTCTGGTCGGCAATAGCTGCCGTGGAGATAACTATGGCTGGGCAGTGGTAACATCCCAAAATGACACGGCCGGAGAAACACTTGGCAGATATGTAAGCGTGGAGACGCAGAATGCACGCATCCTCCTGTTGGGAAGGGCTGAGAACGCAGCGTGCAGAACGCAGATTGAAGGCTTTCGCGAGGGCCTTCTGTCCGGTAGTACGGAGAAGAATCCTCCGGAAATCGTGCGGGAGATCCTTCTGCCGGATGCCGGGCAGGAGGCAGCAGCGGCAGAGCAGGCAGATGTCGACCCGGAGGCTGCAGATGACAGCTATTTGGATGCGGGGCGGGAGATGTTCCGGACCGGGATCGGCCTGCAGGACCGGAGCAGGGAAATGGCCATGGACCTTGTCCGGAGGCAGCTGCACAGGGGAAGAGATTTTGACCTGATCTTCGCAACAGACGGCAGTCTTGCTGCAGGTGCCTATGCAGCGCTGGAAGAGGCAGGAGAAGCAGACTCTGTAAGAATCGTTGCCGTGGATGGAAGTCCTGTCGGCAGACGAATGCTGCGGGAATCCAAATATCTGGCGACAATCATGGAGTATCCCAGCCTGATTGCCGGAGAAGCTGTGGAACAGGCTTACAGCAGTAAAGCCGGCGGTCACAGCATTCGCGTACAGGTGAAGCTTCTTACGAAAAATATTATCTACTCCTATGATATGGACAAATGGGAGTGACGCTTTCGTGTAATCAAGGAACTGTCCCCCTGTCACGAATAAAGAGAGGTGCATTGTGAAAGACAGCAGGGAACTTCGCTGCATCCGGCTTTTTCTGGCTGAAGTCAATTATATGTGGACGCTGTTTTACGCACTGTTCGCGTATGCGGCGACACAAAGAATCATAAAAGCAGACAGTGCCCGGGCGTTTATAGCAGAACTGGACGTGATGCCGCGCCCGCCGCTGCAGACGCTGCTGCAGGCTGTTGTACTCTCTACAGTACTTTTTCTGCTCATGACACGCGTCAGGAAGTATGTGCGGGGAAATGTGCAGTTTGCCATGTATGCGGGAGCGGAGCTGGAGCTGGCACTTTTTCTTTTGTCCGCTGTCAGCTTTGATAATACAGGGATCCTGTTGGTCTTAGCGGCGGACTGGATCGTGTTCGACTGTGACACGCGGGACAAAGTGGTCGGCATGATCATCCTCATTGCCGTTTATGTTCTGGCGGGGACGCAGTTCTGGATTCCGGGGCTTGCAAAAAAACCGGCGGACATTTACCTGCGGCTCTATGCGGGCTGGCTGCAGAGCGCTCTTTCCATTCTGCGGAGCCTGGTCCTGACGGGAACGATGATGGGATTTGTTTTTTACCTGATCCTGGCTATGCGTCTGGCGGAAAAGGAGAACGAAAGAATACGCCAGCTTAATCGGGAACTGGATCTTGCCAATGAGCATCTGCGGGCAGCCAATGAAAAGCTGGAGGAATACTCTCGCACAGTGGAGGTCATGTCCAGGACTATAGAGCGGAACCGCCTGGCGAGAGAGATCCATGATACGCTGGGACATACTCTCACAGGGCTGATCTCCTGCATCGACGCCAGTATTGCTCTGATCGATGATTCTACTGAGGAAGTGAAGAAGATCCTTGCCAGGGCACGGGACGTCGCGAGACAGGGGATGGTCGATGTACGACGCAGTGTGAACGCGCTGCGTCCTGACGCGTTGGAAAGCCTGCCGCTGGAGGAGGCTGTGCGCAGGATCATGCGCGACAGCACAGAGACAGGAGGTGTTCTTTTTGAGACAGAGATTAATCTTGCAGGTCTGCGTTTTGATGATGACGAGGAGGTAACGATCTACCGGATCATTCAGGAAAGCATTACGAACGCTGTCACGCATGGGCATGCGCGAAGGATCTATGTCGGATTAAAAAAGACCTGCGGGGCTGTCGAAATCCACATCTGTGATGACGGGGAAGGATGCCGGGATCTGCAGAAAGGATTCGGGCTGGTGCATATGCAGGAGAGGGCTGCATTTCTGGGTGGGACAGTCGAATTTGACGGACAAAAAGGTCTGCACGGAAACCGCGGTTTCACGGTAAAAGCGCAGATTCCGATTCGATGGGGAAAAGAGCCCCTTTCATGACATGGCCGGAAAAAAGGCTTCAGGAAAGCCGGACAGTCAGGACGGCTCAACCGTACGGGCAGAGTTTATACAGCGGAGAAAATATATGAAGAAGATTAAAGTACTGGTGGCAGACGACCAGGAGCTGACGAGAGAAGGCCTCAGAATCGTCCTGGAAAAGTTTGAGGATATGGAAGTAATCGATGCGGTGAGAAATGGAACAGAGGTGATCAGGAGTGTACACAGACAACAGCCCGATGTGATCCTGATGGACATTCGGATGCCCGGCATGGACGGAGTGACATGCACCAGGATCATCAAGGAGAATTACCCGGATATCAGGATCATTGTCCTGACGACTTTCGATGATGATGAATATGTATTCAACGCGCTGCGCGACGGTGCGAGCGGATACCTTCTCAAGGGAATCTCCGTGATGGAGCTGGCGGAAGCGATTCGCAAGGTCAACAGCGGGAGTGCCATGATCAATCCGGACATAGCAACTAAAGTGCTTGCTTTTTTTTCGGAGATGGCGAAGAACAGTTTTTCTATCCAGGTGAACAGGGAAATGATTGGGGAGATCGGGGAGACGGAGCGGGCGATCATTCGGCTGATAAGCCGCGGGTATTCTAATAAAGAGATCGCGGCGGAACTGAATTTCTCCGAGGGGACGATCCGCAATTATCTGAGCACGATTCTCTGCAAGTTGGGCCTGCGGGACCGAACGCAGCTGGCGATCTGGGCTGTCCAGCCGGATGGGCGGTCCGGCGCGCAAGAGTGCCTCGGAATAAGAAACGTTCCAGAATGAATGATCGTTACAGTTCACACCCAATGTCAAGCAGGTGAAACATCTCTGCGAACGGGATAATCACAAAAAAGAGCAATAGAAAGAACGATCACCCCCAACATTTCGAGACAATCATGGAAAAACCTGGGAAACGGTAAAAAACAGGATTTTTAGTGCATGGCAAACAGACAGAGAGTATCTCTGCCTGTTTGCCGGAAGCCAGTCTTTATCCTGAGCCAGAAGCCGGGATGGAGCCCTGCCAGTGAACGGACGCCGCAGGCGGCACCCGCTCACTCAGGGTCCGCCAGTCTGGTCTAGTGCCGGTAAAGGAAGGTCATGGGCTTCTGAAACTGTTTTTTCCTTTCGAACTTTCTGCCATTCCTGACAGGAAGCGTGAACTTCTCGATGATCCTGACGATGTTAATGGGTTTTTCTGATTCCTTCTGACACAGGAAATCATGGCACTTTTTGATGGCAAGGGAGAAGTTGACCTGGTGCAAGTGCTTTTTCCCCTTTTTATTCCCGATGTTCCTGATGGCAATGGCGGAGACTGCCGAGCAGAAGTTGTATTTGACAAGACGTGCGAGGAGTTCGTGGGAGACATTGACGAGGCTCCTGCAGTGGAAAGCCTCGGCACCGATGACTTTTTTAAGGTGCTGTATGGAGGTTTCAATTTTCCATCTGATCCAGTAAAGGAGCTTCAGCTGGCCAATGTCGTACTTGTCAGCGGGAAGGTTTGTGATAAGGTACTCGAAGGAACTATTGTCGACCTTCACGCGAACAACGCGCAGATGTATCTCATATTCCTCCTTAGATAAGTACTCGAGGAAGTCAAAAGGAGTATTTTTGTCAACAAAGCGGTAGATTTCCGGGCGTTCGGGGTGCTTGTATTGTTTTTTTGCGTGTGCCGTACAACAATGCGGTCAACTTCCACATCGAATTCGGTCCTGCTGCTTTCAGGCATGTCGTCTCTGAGGAGGCGCTGTACGTACAGTTCTGTAGCCCGGATAAGGAAGAAAGCTCCCTTATTGATGCAGTGCGCGAAGACATTCAGAGACGGAAAGCCTCTGTCCGCGAGGTAAAGGGGGATCCCTGCAGAAAGGCTGTCGCGGTCAACCATCTCACAGAAGTCTGCGCGTTCATCAAGATGGTTGCCGGGCTGGATGACGACGTCGGAATACATGCCGTCGGAGACACGAAGGGCAGCGGTAACGTGTAACTCATTGTGCCCTTTAGGGGAGGCATCATTGGGTTTAATGAAGGTAAGCGGGCTTTTAGGGTCGTAGTACAGGTTCATTTTAGTGCCGTCGACTGCAGTCAGGACGAGCTCGTCATTGAACAATGTCGGCAAAAAATGGGAATTGAACCTTTGAAGAAGCTGGAGGAAGGCATCCGGGAGAAGTTTGTCCCGCTGCTGCCGGTAAGCGGAAAAGGAAGGGGCGGCATCGGGGTCATTACCAAAATAGGTGAGCAGTTCGCTGCCCGTACTGTCCTGCTTCATGAAGATGGGTAAGAGCAGGACGTCCTTTAGGGAAAGCTTTTTAGGCTTTGTGAAATCTTTGCCCGGGGATCTGGAAATGAGCTCCGGAAGGGATGCCATTTCATTGACATCGTCCAGAAGAAAACGTTTGATCTGTGCGGCCGAGTACATATCTGCACCTCCTTTGACTGGAAAACGTGTGTGAAGAAGAATTACTTCCAGTCAAAGGGCCGCTCTGATTACCTCTTAAAAACCAATCAGTAATCAGAGCGGCCGCACATTTCAGTGTTCCTGTCAACTCCCTTATAGGGAAAATATGGAAATATTTCGAAACTCCCTGGAGATGATCCAGATCTCGGAGCCGCCTGAAATTCCATCGCCCCCCGCATTTGAGCGGGGGCGGGGTCTCAGAGTGGAGCAAGGACAGATTGAAGAGGGGGTGGGCGAAAATGCGGGGGCGATGGCTTGCAGGATGAGAGTGAATGATGCAATGGCTAAGAAAAAGGCAAAATTTAGGGTAGCCCCCTTTCGGGAAACTACCCATAAGATTGAACTGCTTGACATTGGTTCACACCTACAAGACTCGAGGTGTTTTTGCGCGGTCTTCCGCGCAAAAACCCGAGTTTTACGGCGAAAATCGCATCGCGCAGCGATTTGGAATGCGATTTTCGCACGTTACTGTCACAGTTCTGAAGGAACTGTGAACAGTAATGAATGATCTTTTGATCCTTGCATCATGGCACGTCAGAGGGGAGAGTATTCTGATGAACAAAGGCCGTATAAAATATGCAGACGTTTTTTTGACTGTTTTTATTGAGATGTCTGCAGTACTTTTGTTTTTGGCTCTTTTATCGTCGGAAGCAGGACCTGTGACCTTTCCGGGGGCCGCAAGAGGGAACCGGAAAGTGCTTACAGTCGGTTTTTTTTATGGCAGCAGCGGCTCGCAGGGATTTGAGGGGGTACAGGAGGTCATCAGAGAGGCCGTTTTGGAGTATAAGCGCAGGAACCCTGACGCGGTCGTTCAATTTGAAGAAGGGCTCCGGAAGGAGGATTATCCGGAATGGCTGATGACAAAGTACCTCGCCGGGAAAGAGCCGGACGTTTTTCTGGTCGGCCAGGCTGAACTGCAGGCACTGGCGGAAAAAGAAATGTTGATGCCGTTGTCCAAAGAGGCAGTGGAGGGGGGACTGTATGCTTCATTGGTCGATGCATGCCGTCGGGAAGGGGAATTGCTGGCCCTTCCGGTCATGTGCGATCCGGAAATGATGGCGGTCCAGGAAGATCTTGTCAGAGAATATGCGGGGGAGCTTCCGGACAGAAGCTGGCAATGGGGCGATTTTCACCAGATGTGCAGACAATGTACCGGGACCGGCCGGGAAGCAGGAGAGACACATCGGTACGGTGTCAGGGGATATACATGGGAAATGGCAGCTGTCTCAAATGCTGCAGAGATCTTCGACGAATCCGGAAAACACAACTATCTTGACAGCAGGGGATGTGTACAGGCAGTGAATTTTCAGTACAGGCTCAGTGCCCTGGAGACAGACACAGTCAATTTTGATTCAGGCCGTCTGGCTTTTTCGCCCATGTGGGTGAGCGAGTACCGCAAATACAGCAGCTGGCCTCATAAGATTGAGAAATACAACAGCTTCTCCTGGTCCTGCACGACTATGCCGGCAGGACCTGCCGGCAGCAATATCTCCAGGACAGAGCTTCTGTCCGCGGCAGTCAGCAGACGGTCTTCCCACAGGGAGGAGGCGGTGGAATTCCTCGAGATTCTCGCAGGCTGCCGGACTGTACAGCAGGCGGTTCTGGATAAGACCTGGTGCCTGCCTGCTTCCGAGGAGATTCTGCAGGAGCCTTCCGCAGGTCTCTTGCGGGGGGAATGCCTTCTCTTTGACACGATGCTGCACAGCGCGTCCGTGATCCGGAGATTCGACGGCTATGAAGACCTTGTCCGCAGGATAGACACGGAGATAGAGAAAGCAGGCGCGGGAACTGAAAATTTTGAGATTTCCCTGCGCAGAATCTCCAGGGAACTTACGGGAAACTGGTGAAGAGCTCTCGGGAAAGAAAGTTTATACCTCGTGCCGCAGCGCGCAGACGCAAGGCATTCCGAGGCGTTTTCGCGGCCTTTCGCCCTCTGTGGCGAAGGGCCGCTTTTTAATGACACAGCCCGCGTAATGTATTCCGCGAAGGGTATATTTCTGTTATGACAATTATAAATTGAAAGTGATGACATTTGTTCACTCTATCTTCCAGACCTGCATAGTATATTCATGGTGAATAGTTTTTGCGGGTGGCTGTGCAGTCCATGGAGCGGCTGCGCTGAACCCGAGAAAGGGTGGAGTAAGTATATGGGAGAAAATGGCAAAAACATGGTTCTTGAGATGAGGGACATCGACAAGACCTTTCCCGGTGTGCACGCTCTGGACCACTGCAGCTTTGACTTGCTGGAAGGCGAGATACACGCGCTGATCGGAGAAAACGGTGCCGGTAAATCGACACTTGTCAAGATCATGACCGGCATCCATTCTGATTACACCGGGGAGTACAGGCTTTTCGGGAAAGCTGTGCACTTTAAGACGATCAAGGAAGCGCAGGAGAACGGCATTTCGATCGTTCATCAGGAACTGAACATGATGAACGATCTGACTGTGGCACAGAACATTTTTATCGGGCGGGAGTCAAAGGGCTTTTTCTGTAATGACAGGGAGATCAACAAAAAGACGGAGAAGCTGATCGCGGACTTTGATATTGGCGTAAAGGCAACGGACCTGATCAAAAACCTGACTGTGGGAAAATGCCAGATGGTAGAGATCGCACGCGCTATGTCCTACGACGCAACAAAGGTTCTGATCCTGGATGAGCCCACAGCAGCCCTCTCGGAAGCGGAAGCAGAGGATTTGTTTGAAAAAATGGAGCAGCTGCGCGCGCATGGGGTGTCCATTATTTTCATCTCCCATCGTCTGGAGGAAATCAAGCGGGTCGCGGACAGGGTCACGGTCATGCGAGACGGCCAGTATATTGATACCCTCAACGCAAAGACCTGTGATGTGCAGGACATCGTACGGCTGATGGTCGGGCGAGAGGTCATCGAGGAACCCAAGGCGAAGAGTAATGTTGCACCGGATGCACCTGTCGTCCTGGAGGCGAAAAACCTGAATGCGCCGAAGGTAAAAGACGTCTCATTTGTCCTGCGGCAGGGCGAGATTTTGGGTTTCGCGGGTCTGGTTGGAGCCGGCCGCACAGAGACCATGCGGCTGATTTACGGCGCGGACCCCATGGACAGCGGTGAAGTACTGGTAAAGGGGAAGGCGATCACGGTACATCATTCCATGGACGCAATTGCAAACGGCATCGGATATCTCTCAGAGGACCGCAAGCGGTTCGGACTGGTGCTCGGGCTTCCGATCACAGACAACACAGTGCTGTCTTCTTATGACAATCCGGAACTCCATAATGGGATTTTTGTCAACGAAAAGCGCTGCGAAGAAATCTCCGTGGAATATGCGGGAAAACTCAAAACCAAGACACCTTCTGTCAGGCAGCTGGTGAAAAATCTTTCCGGCGGCAACCAGCAGAAGGTCGTCATTGCCAAGTGGCTGCTGCGAGACTGTGACGTGCTGATTTTTGACGAGCCTACCAGAGGTATCGATATCGGCGCCCGCGCGGAAATATATGCGCTCATGGATTCCCTGGTCAAAGAAGGCAAATCCATTATCATGGTCTCCTCGGATATGACGGAGGTGCTCAAGATGAGCGACCGCATCGTTGTCATGTGTGAAGGCCATAAGACCGGTGAACTCGACATCGCGGAGGCGACACAGGACAAGATCATGACGCTGGCGACAAAGTACATCGGAGAATGAGTCTGCGGGAAAAGACGGCTCACAGAAAAAAAGCGGACCCATATTGAAACCATATTCGGAGGAGTATTATGGATAAAAAAGAAAACGGAGGCTTCATGGCCTATTTGAAGGGAGACGGCCTTCAGAAGATTATAGCGGTCGGCTGCCTGGTCGTACTGTATATCTTTTTCAGTATTTTCGGAAACCATTTCCTGACGACGGACACGCTTGTCAGCATTCTGGATTCCTCCTACTACATCGGATTCCTTGCCATCGGCATGACATTTGTCGTCATCACGGGAGGAATCGATCTGTCCTGCGGCACTGTCATGGTCGGCAGCGCCCTGATCGGCGGCGTGGCCTACAATGTCTGGCATGTGCCGGTCGCACTCTCGATTATCATCGTTTTGATCAGCGCGATTCTGTTCGGTCTGTGCAGCGGCCTGCTGGTCGGCAAGCTCGGCCTGCCGCCCTTCATCGCAACGCTGGGCATGCAGTTCATTTCCCTGGGTATCTGTTCCGTCATCGCAAAGGTTCAGACGCAGACCTGGCCTTCCCTCACTTCTGAGGATGGATGGTTCAAACGCGTAATCTACAAGAATAACGGATTCCCGGTCGGTGCGGTCTGGCTGGTCATCTTCTTTGTGATTGGCTGGATCCTGTTGAACAAGACGATTCTCGGTCGATACACGTATGCGATGGGTTCCAATGAAGAAGCGGTCGAGCTCTCCGGTATCAAGACCTCGAACTGGAAAGTGATCGTATATGTCGTCAATGGATTTTTTGTCGGCCTCGCCGGTATTATCTATGCGGCGACTTATTCCACCATCACACCTCAGACGGGCGGAGGTCAGGAGATGTACGCTATTGCGGCCTGCGTCATTGGAGGAACATCTCTGGCAGGCGGGATCGGAACGCTCTCCGGTACAATCCTCGGTGTGTTCGTTATTTCCGTTCTGAAGACCGGTCTTCTTTCCATGGGCCTGCCCGTTCAGTGGCAGCAGGTCCTGATCGGTGTTGTTGTTCTTCTTGCGGTTCTGGTCGATGTGATCAGGGCAAATAAATCCAGAAAGACCTGAGAAGTTTAAAGGATTTGCCCGATAGCAAATCTTTTAAACCCGAGTCGGTGCCGCTTGTCTGTCTGGCGCCTCGCGTCGTTCTCAGTTGTCGATGGAGGCGCATCGACCCCCCTTTCCTCCTTGTGAGGCGTCAGACATGCTTTAGGCTATGATCTCCTGTTCACAAACACGTATGAATAAAGCTGCGCATTGCTCCGCTCTTACGAGCTCCCGCAATGATCCAACAAACCGCTCTGCGGGTTGTTACATTCGCATTCCCAATCTTTTTTGCGCATTCTAATCGTTTTTAATTGCCGAAGTAATAGCAATAGTCATCACATACTATTTTAAAGGGAGGAAACATTTATGAAGAAAAGAATTCTGAGTACAATTCTCTGCCTTGCCATCGCAGGCACCTTGCTTATGGGCTGCAGCGGTTCCGGTGGAGCCTCAAGTTCCGGTGCGCAGGGCGGTGCAGATACGGCTTCCGCAGACAGCGCTGCAGCAGAGGGCGGTTCCATGGACATCCGTATCATCTCCAAGAGCTTTAATAACCAGTTTTATCAGGCGGCATTCAAGGGCGCGAACGATGCGGCGGCAGATCTGGGTGTCACCGTGACGACGAACGGTCCTGATGTGGAGACAAACACATCACAGCAGGTCGAGCAGGTCAAGGCAGCGGTCAACGCAAAGCCCGACGCGATCGTGCTCGCAGCCTGTGATACAGATTCTCTTGAAGAGACTCTGACAGCGGCAAAAGACGCAGGTATTCCGGTCATCGGTTTTGACTCCGGCGTCCCCGGCGACACAACCGGCGCTGTCCTCGCTACAGCTGCAACTGATAATGGCAATGCCGGCGCAAACGTTGCGAAAAACCTCATTGCGGATCCCGCTTTCCAGGAGGCGATCCTGAAGGGCACCGAGGAGAACCCCACCGTCCTTGGCATTCTTGCACAGGACGCGACCTCCGGTTCCATCGTCCTTCGCGTGGACGGTTTCATTGCAGAGGCAGTTAAGGATCTCGAGGCTCTCGACGGACTTGCAGGCGCAGTTGATGTTTCCGGTCAGGAAAAGTGGACACAGCCTTCCGCGAATCCTGCAAAGGTTAAAATCGTTGTGACTGTTCCCCCTTCATCCAGCGCAGCTGACATTCAGTCCGCTTCCAACACGATCTTCAGCACAGACAATCTTGTGGGTGTTTTCGCTGCCAACCAGGATGCTGTCAACGGCGTCATCTCCGCCACCAACGACGGCACTGATCTTGACAAGGCAAGCGGCAAATACAAAGATATCTTTGTTGTAGGCTTCGATTCCGGCACTTCCCAGCGCCAGGCAGTCTCCAGTGGTCAGTTCCTTGGCTCTGTGACCCAGGATCCCTATCAGATGGGTTATCAGGCAGTCCAGCTCGCCGTCAAGGCAGCGAAAGGAGAGGCTGTTGAGGATGTCGACACAGGATCTAAGTGGTACAATGCCGAGAACATCGACAGTGAGGAAATTGCAGTTCTTCTGTATGACTGATTCGCTGAAAAACGGACTATTTAAATAGGGAATGACCAGAGCAGCGGACATAGAGGAGATACTGTGAAAGAACCGCACTGCGGCTGCCCCAGAGAGGCGTCTGCAGTGCGGTTTTTTGCACCGCGCGAATCTCTGGCACGGACGTCGTTGCGCATAGTCAAAGGCGGTCCTGCGTTTCGCGCACCCCCGCACCCCACCCTTATATATCCCATATTCTGGATGAAATTAAACTCATATGAGGGTGCTTTGCAGCTGCGGGGAGAACAGCAATCTCCTTACAAAACCATAATAGGAGTAACGAGCCAGGTGAAACAGATTGTTAAAATGACAAATGAACAGGAGGAGATTATGAAGATAAAATTGGATCATGTGACTGTCAACGTGAAAAATATGCGTGCAAGCGAGCATTTTTACGGCGTTGTATTAGGGCTGGAAAAAATGGAAACTGTTGATATGGGAGACCATGTTATTCGCTATTTCCGCCTGGATGGAACTGTACGCCTGGAGTTGATCCGCTACCTCACTGACAGCGAAGAGCTGCATCCTGATGTCAGGACTAAGGGTATCTATCGTCATTTTGCAATGGAGGTGGAGGATGTTGACGCACTCTATAAGAAGCTTCTCCTCGCTGGTTGTAAATGTCTGTCTGAGCCCGGAGATGTTCCGAATCTCGGCTTCAGAGGTTTTCTTGCAGAGGATCCAAACGGTGTAGAGGTCGAGTTTCTGCAGAGATACAAAAAATAAAATGAGAAAGTCAGCGCGTCCGGCCACAGAATGGCAGATGCTGAAAACAAAAATGTAAAAAGGGGCTGTTGCATTAGCTGAGGAAATCCTATGACGTAATAAAAAAGAGGCAGGAAACCAGCAGGCCCTGCCTCTCTTTTACAGCAATCACTTTTTGAACCGCATGTCAGCTCCGAGTCTTATGCCAG
>JAUNJS010000052.1:0-9085 GCA_030533125.1 Eubacteriales bacterium
AAACGGTCAGCCGTGTCTCCCGAATGATACGAGGGTCGCTTTCCGGAATGGAGCGTGCTGCCGTGTCAGCGGATTAAAGCGCGCGGCCGCTTTCCGGATGAGAAAGCCCGGCTGAGAGGAGGTCCTATGCGGGAAATGGTATTCAAGATGGAGCGGGAGGGGCTCCTTGAGGTGGGCCGGAAAGTGACGGTCACAGAAGGCCTGCTGCCGAGCAATTATTATTATACAATCGACCCTTCTCTGGCTATGAGCGGAAACGTCCCTTTTTCCGAGAGACTTCTGACAAGGGAGGGGGTTGTCACAGAGATCCGCGAGCTGGAACGGGGCTTCTATGTCACCGTGCGATTTGAGTAGTCCGGTCACCGGCCGCGCGCGGCGCGAAAGGACCCGTGGGAGGGGCCTGCAAAGCGCCGCGGGGAGGAATGGTTCGTTTTATGCGTGTTTTCAGAAACATCCTGATCACGGTGCTCTGCATCGCGGCAGTGGGCGCTTCGGCGGTCTTCGGCTACTGTCGGATCCGGGGAGCCCGGGAAAAAGAGCTGCTGGAGGCAGGGCTTTCGCTGATGGATCGGGGAAATTACCGGGAGGCCCGGGAGAAATTCGTCGAGGCGCAGGCATTGGAGAACAGGATCACCCGGCGCATGTCGGAGGATTCCCTGGAAGAGGATCTGTTTAAATATGCGGCGATCTGTGATTTTCATCTCGGGGACCTCGACGAGGCCGCGGAGATTTATGACCGGATGCTGCGCATTCATCCGTCGGATCCTTCCCTGATGGAATCGAGAGCCGTGGTGTACGCGGCGCAGGGGCAGGTCGAGGAGGCTGTCGCTCTTTTTGATGAGGCGATCGTGATCGACCGCCGCAATTATACGAGGGTGTATCATGCCGCGCTGACCCTGCGGGAGTACGCCGGCCCCGAAGCGGGGAACAAGTATCTGGAAATCCTCGTGGAACAATACGGGGACGAGGCGGATCCCGTCACGCGCGGGCAGGCCCTGTGTTTCCTGGAGCGGTACGAGGAGGCGGTGCAGCTTCTCGGAGAGATTCAGAATCCGGATATGCAGACCTCTTTCCTCTACGCGAGCGCCGTGGAACATACCGGAGGGCATGAGAAAGCTCTCTCCATTCTGGCGGAGTACGAGGAACAGCTTCCGTCCAATCCGGACATGCTCGCCCTCAAGGGGACTGCGCTGTGCGGACTGGCCCGCTATGAGGAGGCTATCGAGTGTTTTGACCGGGCGCTGCCGCTCGCCGGGGAGGGAACGGAGCTCCGCCGCAGCATCCTCTTCAACCGGATCGCGGCTTATGAAAACCTGTGCCGGTATGACCGCGCCAAAGAACTCGCCGCCGAATACGCGCAGGAATACCCCGATGACCCGCGCATGCAGCGCGAAAACCTGTTTCTGCAGACCCGGTAGGGCCGGCCCCGCGCCGCGAAGGAGACAGCCGCCGATGTTCCGGCTGCTTCCGCGGGACGGACATCCCTTGAGTTACGAAATCCCGATTGCTTACAAAATATCGCCGGCAGGCGATATTTTTTTATTTTGGTATTGACGAATCAGTGGTTTATCCGTATTTTATAAAAGGTTGAAAAAAATTTGCCGTGATATGACTTTTCTTGTGCAAAATGCCAATAAATGACAGGGGAAGTCAGAAGGGAAACTGCTTATGATTCAAAAACTGATCCGGGAGATTAAGAGAAAGAACGCGCCCGTTGTCGTCGGGCTTGATCCAAATCTGTCCTTTGTCCCTGCCCACCTGATCGAAGCCGCCCGGGAGACGGTCCGTGCGAACGAATCCTCCGCCCCGGAGGACGATCCGGCCCTTCAGGCCGCGGCGGAAGCTGTCTGGCAGTTCAACAAGGCGATTGTGGATTCGATTTATGATATTGTTCCTGCGGTCAAACCGCAGATCGCCATGTATGAGCAGTTCGGAATCCCCGGACTGCGCGCCTATGACAGGACTGTGAAATATTGCAGGGAAAAGGGGCTCATCATCATCGGCGATGTGAAACGCGGGGACATCGGATCCACCTCCGCCTCCTACGCGAAGGCGCACATCGGCCGGATCGAAGCGGACGAAAGGCAGATTCCTGTTTTTGACGTGGATTTCGCGACGGTGAATCCGTACTTCGGCACGGACGGCATCGAGCCTTTCGTGGAGGTCTGCAATGCCTGTGACAAGGGCATTTTCATTCTGGTCAAGACCTCCAATCCATCCAGCGGCGAATTTCAGGATATCCTCACGCAGGACGGAACGCCCATGTATGAGCTGGTCGGACAAAAAGTGCGCGAATGGGGAGAGGCCTCCATGGACGGCCGCTATTCCAATGTCGGCGCCGTGGTGGGGGCGACATATCCCGAACAGGGCGAACGCCTCCGGAAGCTGATGCCGAACACCTTCATCCTTGCGCCTGGGTACGGCGCGCAGGGGGCGACGGCAGCGGACCTGTCCGCCTTTTTTGACGAGGAGGGGTCCGGCGCGATCGTCAATTCCTCAAGAGGGATTATCGCAGCGTATACAAAGGGCAGTTATCGTGATTTCGGACCTGCAGGCTTCGCGCAGGCATCCCGCGCGGCGGCGCTGGATATGATCGAAGACCTGCGGGGCGCCATAGCGGACCGCAGGGAATAAAAAAGAATCCGCGTCAATAGACTCCGCGTCAATAACAGGGAGGACTGGGAGATGGAAGAATACAAAAAAGAGTTTATAGAGTTCATGGTCGATTCGCACGTATTGAAATTCGGGGAGTTCACACTCAAGAGCGGCAGGAAATCCCCCTTTTTCATGAATGCCGGCGCCTATAAGAGCGGTTCCCAGCTGATTAAGCTCGGCGAATTCTATGCCAGGGCGATCCACGACTGCTACGGACTGGATTTCGACGTGCTGTTCGGACCCGCCTACAAGGGCATTCCCCTCGCGGTCGCGACCGTCATGGGAATCAGCAGGCTGTACGGGAGGGAGATCCGTTACTGCGCCAACCGGAAGGAAATCAAGGATCACGGCGACAAGGGAATCCTTCTGGGTTCTAAAATCCGCGAGGACGACCGCGTCATGATCATCGAGGACGTGACCACATCCGGCGCGTCCATTTCGGAGACAGTTCCGATCATCAAGGCGCAGGCGGACTGTGACATTGTCGGCCTCATGGTCTCGCTCGACCGCATGGAGGTCGGCCAGGAGGGCACCATCGGCGCCCTGCAGGAGATCAAGCGCAAATACGGCTTCCCGACACACGCGATCGTCACTATGAAGGAAGTCACCGAGTATCTCTACAACCGTCCGATCGACGGCAAAGTGATTATCAACGATAAGCTCAAAGCCGCCCTGGACAAATACTACAGCGAATACGGCGTAAAGGAGAAATAAGAATCTGAGGATCCGAGGACCGGCCGAAGAAGAGGTCCCTTTGTAAACTTAAGAGGCGGCCCGGCTGTACATGTGCAGCCGGGCTTCTTTATATGACATATGACACGGCACGCGTAAGGGATTTTTCCGCCTGACGCGGGCGCGGACCGGCCGGGGCAGAGAGCGGCAGGGCCGCCTCCACCCTGCTGACACGGCTGTGGCACAGTCCGCGCGCCGCATTTTACGATTCACGGCGGACGCTGACCGGCCGGATATCAAAGGGGCGGCGGGTACAGATGGGTGAAGAACATCGCCGCGGATGCCGGCGGGGACCGGCCGGGTGTAAAGGGGGCGGCGGGGCCGCAAGGCCGCATCTGTCCCGTATCCGGATCCGGGAAAACCATGTGACAGCCCGCCGCGCCGCAATTTGAAAATAAAATGAAATGGAGAAAATCATGAATTTTTTGATCGACAGGGGCGAAGGCGCCCTCATATCCGCGGATACACTTTCCGGCGAACGTTTCCGGCTTGCGCTGGACAGGATCCGGCAGATGGAGGGGGAATCCGAAATCCATCCGCTGTTTATCCCGTACTTCCGGGCGGCGGCCGGATGGATTCTCTTTCTGCTTTCGGGGCGCAGGACCCTGGAGGACGGCACGTTCGAGGAGGCTCCCCTGGAGACGCTCGCGGCGTATAATCACGCGCTCTATGAGGACATTCTGCCGGAGAACTACGGGGAGAGCTGGGCAAATCCGGCACACGCGGTCCGCGTGTTCGGAAAGGCGCACGGGCAGGTCCTGTCCGCGCTGTTTTATGAACTGCGGTGCATGATTCCTCTTGTGTACGAGGGGGACAGCGAGCGGTTTCTCATCCGTATGGAGCTCCTTCTCGAGGTCTATTTCGCGTTTGTGACAGCGTTTCACGAAGCGGAAACGGAACCGGCGGAGCCGGGGACGGAAGAGGAATCCGGGAAAAGGAAACGGAAAGGCTTCTCCGGGATTCCCGCGCCCGCGCATCTGCGGGAAAAGATCCGCCGCTTCCTCGAGGACTACGCGCCGGAAGAGACGCTGGTCCGCGTGCAGAGAAGCCTCGTGGGCGGGGCGCTGCCGGAGCGGATTTTAGAACAGTCTGTGTCCTGCGGGGAGGACCTCCGCGCTCTGTACCGGTACGGCGCGTATATTTCGGAAAACGAGACAAAGATCTGTTCTTATCTGGGAAATCTGGAGGAGGAGACCGTTACGAAAATGGCGGACACCTGGACGGAGGGGTTCCGGATCGGATTTTCCGTGACCGGGAAGGATCTGTCGATCCGCCGCCGGGCCGGCCTTTTGTACCACATCGGCTTCGAGCGGGTGGCCCGCCGCGCCGTGGAAAACCTGCGGAAGATGGGGCTGACAGCGGTCGTGCCGGGACAGCAGGACAATCTGTTCACGCGGCATCTGGGCCGCGGCGGCGGTGAAATCGAGTCTACATCGCCCAACCCCCAGTGCGCCTATGATCACCGGGAGGACCTGGCGCTGTTTTTAAAGGACACACTCTCTTCAAAGAGGCTCCAGGCCCTGAAGGCGGCCTACCGGTCTCTGGAGAAGGAGACCGCGCTCTACGCGGGCCCTGTCGTTATGGAGACGTTCGGGGAGAAGCCTTTTTCTCCGTCCATGCGCGCGGAAAACCCGCGCTTTTCCGATGCCCAGCAGAAAAAGATCGCGCGTTCCAAACAGCAGGCGGATCTCCTCTACGACCGGGCCGTCATCGGAAAGGAGAGAAGCTATACGATCATCGCTTTCCCGCTTCCGGAAATAGTCGAGGGTTACAGTACAGGAAGGCTCGCGGCTTCTTTTGATGAAATCTTCCGCGCGGTGATCGCCATCAATACCCTGGACTACATGACCTGGCGCGAGGTGCAGGCGTCCATCATCGCCGTGCTGGACACGGCGCGGGAAGTGCGCGTGCTGGGAAGGGGGGACAACCGCACGGATCTTACGGTCCGTCTGCAGACACTGCGGGATCCCGCGGCGGAGACGATCTTCGAAAACTGCGTCGCGGATGTCAATATTCCCGTGGGGGAGGTCTTTACGACGCCGTCCCTTCAGGGAACCGACGGGCTGCTGCACGTCTCTTCCGTCTATCTGATGGGTCTTCTGTTCGAGGACCTGGAAATCCGGTTTGAGAACGGCAGGGTCGCGGAGTACAGCTGCGGAGGATTTCCGACGGCTGAAGATGGCAGACACTACATCGAAGAGAACATTCTGTTCCACCATGAGACGCTGCCCATGAGCGAGTTCGCGATCGGGACCAACACCACCGCGGCGGCGCTTGCGGCAGAGCTGGGCATTCTGGAACGCCTCCCCATCCTGATCGCGGAAAAAACCGGCCCTCATTTCGCGGTCGGCGACACCTGCTATTCCCACGAGGAGGAAAACAGGGTCTATAACCCGGACGGAAAGGAAATCATCGCGAAAGAAAACGAATATTCCCTGCTGCGCGACACGGATCCTGAGAACGCGTATTTCGGCTGTCACATGGACATCACGATCCCCTATGAGGAGGTCGGCCTCCTCGCGGCGGTCCGCGCGGACGGCACACAGATTCCCGTCATCCGGGACGGCCGCTTTGTCCTGCCCGGAACGGAGATCCTCAACGAGCCTCTCCGCGGGAAAAAGAGACCGGAATCCGCGGATTGACGCCGCTGTCCTGCCCGGAACGGAGATCCTCACGAGCCTCTCCGCCTGTACGGGAAAGCTCTTGCGCACACATTGTTTTTCTATTACACTGTAACAGACGTCCGCGCGGCAGTGCTTTTCGCGGCGCGGATTCCCGCGGCTTCATGATTCACGGAATCTCTTCGCGGCGATACGGGAGCCTGATCATCGATTCCCGGGCGCTTTCGGCGCCCTGTTTTCGTGAGTTCCCGGCGGAACTTCCGGCCGGGCAGAGCGGCATGTGTAACCGCACCGCCTCCGAAACTGTTTTCGTGAGTTCCCGGCGGAACTTACGGCCGGCGGAATCATCCCTAAGTCGCGAGTCGCGGGCACTGCGCGATGAAAAAGAAAGCCGGCGCCGGTATGCCGGGAAAGGAGTATTAGAAAATGGCACAGGTTGGAATTGTTATGGGCAGTGATTCAGATCTGTCCGTCATGAAAAAAGCGGCGGAGGTCCTTGAGGAGCTGGGTATCAGCTACGAGATGCGCATCATTTCCGCGCACCGCGAACCCGATGTGTTTTTTGAATACGCAAAAGGCGCGGAGGCCGCGGGCATAAAAGTCATCATTGCGGGCGCCGGGATGGCGGCGCATCTGCCCGGCATGTGTGCCGCGCTCTTTCCGCTTCCGGTTATCGGCGTGCCGATGCATACGACCTCCCTGGGAGGACGCGATTCCCTCTATTCGATCGTACAGATGCCGAGCGGCATTCCGGTCGCCACAGTGGCGATCGGCGGCGCGAAAAACGCCGGAATCCTCGCGGCGAAAATGCTCGCGATCTCGGATGAAGCCCTGCTCGCGAAGCTGAAAGAATTCTCCCGGAAGCAGCTGGAGGAAGTTCAGCAGAAGGACGCGCGGCTGCAGGAGACGGGATATCAGGGATATTAAAAAGCGGTAAAACCGCGTGAATGGACTGAATGCGTGAATAAACAATGGACATCTGTGAGTGCCCGGTTTATTCCTATAAGTTTGTCAACAGAAGGTCATAGCCACATGCATGAATGCCGGCTTAGCGGGCCGGCCGTAAACACCTTTGACGAGGAGGAAATCAATGGATTATAAGAGTGCCGGTGTCGATATTGAAGCCGGATACCGCAGTGTTGCGCTGATGAAGGAATATGTCGAAAGAACCATGCGCCCGGAGGTCATGGGCGGACTGGGCGGTTTTTCCGGCGCGTTCTCTCTCTCGAAGATCAAAAACATGGAAGAACCTGTGCTCCTGTCCGGGACGGACGGCGTCGGAACCAAGCTCAAGCTCGCTTTTCTGATGGACCGGCATGATACGGTCGGGATCGACTGCGTCGCCATGTGCGTCAACGATGTCGCCTGCGCAGGCGGCGAGCCGCTCTTTTTCCTGGATTACATCGCCTGCGGGAAAAACGTCCCGGAGAAGATCGCGCAGATCGTCAAGGGCGTCTGCGACGGCTGTGAGCAGGCCGGCGCGGCCCTGATCGGCGGAGAAACGGCGGAGATGCCCGGTTTTTACCCGGAGGATGAATATGACCTCGCCGGCTTTGCCGTCGGCGTGTCGGATAAAAAGGACCTCATCACCGGCGAATCGATCCGGCCCGGGGACGCCCTGATCGGCATCGCCTCCTCCGGCGTGCACTCCAACGGATTTTCTCTGGTCCGCAAGGTGTTTGACGTCAGTGCGGAGAACCTGCGCGAATACATCCCGTCGCTCGGGGAGACCCTGGGGGACGCGCTTCTTCGCCCGACGAAGATCTATGTCCGCGCGCTGCGGAGCGTGCGGGAGGCCGGTGTGCGCATCCGGGGCTGCAGCCACGTCACGGGCGGCGGCTTCTATGAAAACATTCCCCGCATGCTTCCGGACGGCGTGCGCGCGCAGGTCCGGAAGGACAGCTATGAAGTGCCCGCAGTTTTCAGGCTTCTGCAGGAGCGGGGACAGATCGAAGAGCAGATGATGTACAATACGTTCAACATGGGAATCGGCATGGTGCTCGCCGTGGCCGAAGCCGACGCGGAGAAAACCATCCGCGCGCTGGAGAGCGCCGGGGAGAAGGCATACCGGATCGGTACTGTTCTCGAAGGCGAAAAAGGAGTGGAGTTATGCTGAGAGTGACCGTGTGTGTCTCAGGAGGAGGCACGAACCTGCAGGCGATCATTGACCGCATCGCGGACGGGACCATCCGCAATACACAGATCGTCCAGGTGATCAGCAATAATCCCGGAGCCTATGCGCTGACGCGCGCGAAGGAGGCGGGAATCCCCGCGGTCTGCGTATCTCCGAAGGATTTTCCGGACCGCTCAGCCTTCAACGAGGCACTGCTTGCGAAAATCAACGAAGCCGCGCCGGACCTGATCGTCCTCGCGGGCTTCATGGTCGCGGTCCCGCACGAGATCTGCGCCGCTTACAGGGGGAGAATCATCAACGTCCACCCCGCGCTCATTCCCTCCTTCTGCGGAAAAGGATACTACGGCCTGCGCGTCCATGAAAAGGCCCTCGAGAGGGGCGTCAAAGTCACCGGCGCCACGGTTCATTTCGTGGACGAGGACCTGGATACCGGCCCCATCATCCTGCAGAAGGCCGTGGAGATCCAGGAGTCCGACACCCCCGAAATCCTGCAGCGCCGCGTGATGGAACAGGCGGAATGGATCATCCTTCCGCACGCGATCGATCTGATCGCAGCGGGAAAAGTCACAATCGAGGGAAGACGCACACACATCTCCTGAGTTGCTGAAGGTGACAAAGGGGTGACAAAGGGACGGTTCTTTTGACAATAACATCCGCGTGCATGCGCGCGCAGAGGATGCGCCTTGCGCAGATCATCCGCAGGAGCGAAGCCGAAGGTGACAAAGGGACGGTTCTTTTGACAATAACATTCGTGTGCATGCGCGCGCAGAGGGCGCGCCGCCGGGAGATGATGCGGCAGCAGCAGGAATAACATTCGCGCGCTTGCGCGCGCAGAGGGCCGAATCCCTTGATTTGCGCCCGGATCAGATGAAATATCATCCGCGCGCTTGCGCGCGCAGAGGGCGCGCCGCCGGGAGATGATGCGGCAGCAGCAGGAAATATC
>JAUNJS010000052.1:9185-12515 GCA_030533125.1 Eubacteriales bacterium
TGCGCGCGCAGAGGGCGCGCCGCCGGGAGATGATGCGGCAGCAGCAGGAAATATCATCCGCGCGCGTGCGCGCGCAGAGGTCATACAGGTTGAAGTTAAAGTCCGATGCAAAAATATCATTCGCGCGCTTGCGCGCGCAGAGGAGGTAGAATTTTGGCGAACAGAAAAACGGACATGAAGGTTCTGCTGGTCGGCGGCGGCGGAAGAGAGCACGCGATCGCGGACGCGATCCTGCGCAGCAGCCGCGTCGCGAAGCTGTACTGCGCGCCCGGCAATGCCGGGATCGCGCGGATCGCGGAGTGTGTTCCGATCGGAACGATGGATTTTGCCGCGCTCACGCAGTTCGCGAAGGAAAAGGAGATCGACCTCACGGTCTGCAGCATGGACGATCCCCTGTGCGCGGGCATCGTGGACGCCTTTGAAGCAGAGGGCCTGCGGATTTTCGGCACGCCCGCGAATGCGGCCATCATCGAGGGCAGCAAGGCGTTTTCCAAGGATCTGATGAAGAAATACGGGATCCCCACAGCGGCGTATGAGACGTTCCATGACGCGGAAAGCGCCCTGGCCTACCTGGAGACAGCCTCTTTTCCCATCGTGCTCAAAGCCTCCGGCCTCGCGCTCGGCAAAGGCGTGCTGATCTGCGAGGATCTCGCCTCCGCAAAAGAAGGCATCCGCGAACTGATGCTGGACAAAAAATTCGGAGACGCCGGCAGCAGCGTGGTAATCGAACAGTTTATGACCGGCCGCGAGGTCTCGGTCCTGGCGTTCGTGGACGGCGCCCATTACAGGCTCATGACCTCCTCCCAGGATCACAAGCGGCAGGGAGACGGCGACACCGGCCTCAACACCGGCGGAATGGGGACATTCTCCCCCAGCCCGTTCTATACGCCCGAAATCGACGCCTGGTGCCGGGAGAACATCTATGACCGCACCGTCGCCGCCATGGCGGCGGAGGGAAGACCCTTCCGCGGGGTTCTGTATTTCGGCCTGATGCTCACGCCGGACGGCCCCCGCGTGCTGGAATACAACACGCGCTTCGGCGACCCCGAGACCCAGGTTGTGCTCCCCAGAATGCAGACAGACATCATCGATGTCATGGACGCCTGCATCGACGGCACGCTCGATCAGATCGAACTCTCCTTCGCGGACAATGCCGCCGTCTGTGTGGTTGTCGCGTCTGGCGGATACCCGGAGAGCTATGAGAAGGGCAAAGTGATCACCGGTCTGGAGAAATTCGACGGACAGACACAGTACCGCTGTTACCACGCCGGCACTTCCTTTGACAAAGAGGGTAATACCGTGACCAGCGGCGGACGTGTCCTCGGGGTTGTCGCCATCGGGGATAACCTGAAAGACGCGCGCGCGAACGCCTATGAAGCCGTCAAGTGGATCCATTTTGAAAAAATGTACATGCGCAGCGATATCGGGAACGCGATTTTGTAAAAAATATGTGCGGACGAGACCAGACATGTCCGGTTACCGGTCACGCCCTCTTGAGTGCGTGACAGTAACCTGCGAAAATCCCATTCCACAAAGCGCAGCTTTGTTATCGCTGTGCGCGATGGGATTTTCACTGTTAAACGAGTGTTTTTGCATTGAAAGCCACGCAAAAACACTCGAGTTACGCGATCTGAACTAGTATCATGTCCGCACCTCTTTTTACCGGAATTCATTTTTCCCTTTTAAAATACACGCGTCCGGTGTTATAATTGAAGCTGTTCAGGGTGTTTTTCCGCCGGAGCGTCACCGGTCAACTGCTGACCGGCTCCGGGACGGTTCCGGGCGGGAGCTGTCCGCGCCTGCGGGTCTGCGTGATGCCTGCCGGAAAAACAGTCCGGCCGTGCCGGAGCATGGAGCCTGATCACGCACGAATCAATAACTATTTTTATATCCACAAAAACATGGGCGGAAGGCAGCAGCATGCGCTTTCGCGGGCGGAAGAGTTTCCTTTCTGCTCCGGAAACGGATGCAGATCGCGATTCGCAGCAGCATGCGCTTTCGCGGGCGGGAGAGTTCCCGCCGGGAGGCGGTTTCCCATGCCCGTGTTCGGGAGGTTTAAGATGAGAAACAGGAAAACGGAACGCAGGGGTGCCGGCAGGCTTACAGTGCTGATTGCCGCGCTGCTTGTGGCCGTGTTGGCAGCCGTGCCCGCCGCGGCGGCTACGGTTACAGCTTCGGATGTTATGATCCGCAATTCCGGTGAGGAAAGGAACGATAATATCATCGGTTCCCTGAATGAAGGGGACAAGGTGACTGTCATATCCCAATCCACGGACAAGTCCGGAATCGAGTGGTATTATATCGAGCTCCCGAACGGCAACAGAGGCTATGTCAAGGCCCAGTGGATCGACAATAACGGCGAAGAAGTGGAAACCTCGCAGACGCCCGCGGCAGCGCAGCAGACGCAGGAGGAAGAGAAGCAGCCGGAACAGCAGGATTCTTCCGGACAGGGAGGAGAGGCTGAGTCCGGGCAGAACTGGGATGCCGCCGAAGAGACGCCGGCCGGAGAGGACGCGGACGAGGAGGGCATCGATGACTGGACGGAAGAAGACGCGGAGATGCTGAACGCGGCGCCTGTCACTGACGGATCCGGCGCGGACGGAGCCGCGGCGGACGCGCAGGAAGGCGGGGAAAGCATCGCGGAAGGCCAGGAAGCCCCCGCGGCCGAAGAGGAAAACGCCTATAATCCCTACACGGATCCCAACGCCCAGTACAATATCAGCTTTATCACGGAAAAAGACGGCACCGGCAGCTGGTATGTTTATAACTACGACACCGACAAACGGATTCGTCTCAGCGATCTTGACAAGATGAGCGACGCGGAGCAGGCTGCCCGGAAGAGCGCCTCCTCCGCCGGAATCTGGAGAATGATCGCCTGCATTCTGATGGTGCTTCTGGCCGCGCTTCTGATTTTCCTGTATCTGGCATTGCGGAACACCGGACGCCCTTCCCCCCGCGCCGGGCGCGCCCGCAGGCGCCGCACCCCCGTGTATGACGAGGATGAGGAGGACGACGGTTTTGTATATGCCGGCAGCCGGGACGAGGAACCGGAGGAGTCCATGACAGAGATCCCGGGATCCTCCGCGGAGGAACCGGACCGGACGGAGACAGAGGAGCCCGCCGGGGAGACCGCCCCGCAGGAAGAGAGCGCGGATTCCGACACTCCCGCCGGAGAGACAGCCGGGGAAGCGGCGGAGCTGACCGGCGAAGAGCAGGAAGAGGACGTTCCGGTCCGCCCGAAAAAGGCGGGCGGTCTTTTCGGCATGAACAGAAAAAAGAACCGGAAGTCTGACTCCGAAGAAGACGAAGAGGAAGAGTACGAAGACGAAG
>JAUNJS010000313.1 GCA_030533125.1 Eubacteriales bacterium
CGTGACCTCCGCACTACCAATGCGACGCACTACCGACTGTGCTATGCCAGCAAATGTATATCGGGTTTTCCGCAACGAAAATATATTAACACGCTCTCACTTCTCTGTCAACGGAAAATTTTAAAAAACTGCATTCCGGAAAATTCTCAAAATCTCAAAAAAAGATTCCGGACGATTTCAATAAACTGCATTCCGGAAAATCCTCAAAATCTCAAATAAAGCATTCCGGACAATCTCAAAAAGCTGCATTCCGTTTACTTCAACCGGATTGTCAGAAAATGTCCATGCCCCAGCTGGTCTCCGCTGACCCAGACGGGACCGCGTGTCCAGCCGTCGGAAAGAAGGAACTGTTCCGGTCCTTTCGGACCCTGTCTGCGGTATCCGCAACAGAGCATGTGATGGTTTTTGTATTTCGGGTGATAGTAAACCTCGAGGTAGACGATCGCGCCTGTATCGAGCGCCTGTCTGACCGCATCCGGCGTAATCCACGGGTGAAACCGGACGATTGCGGCGTCTTCCAGACCTGTTTTTTTCAGGCATCTGCGCAGATAGGGGCCGGTCAGAAAATTTGAAGTCCCTCCGAAGCGGCCTAAAATCTCCCTGTTCCAATAGATGCCCATCTTTCTGCCGATGCCCGCGCATGTCAAAAAAAGCTCCTCGTCCGCAGAGGGTTCCTTTCCCGGACGGAGGCGGCTTTTGAGCATCCGGATCACGTTTACAGCGGCAGTGGGGCCGCAGTGATTTTTGAATCCCTTATCGAGGTTCATAAACTGCCCCGTGGTGCACCACGAGGCAAAGGGGATCCATTCATCGGATCCCCTTTTCTGCTGTGCTGTGGTTTTCTCCGCTTTTTTGCCGGGATGGCTTATTCGTTCGGAAAGTTCGGATAGTCTCCTGATCATGTCCTCAGCATAAAATTCCTGCTAAATGCGTGAACCCCTTTTACCGGTCGATGGACTCCGTCCAGTAAGCCTGGTTGTAGATATCCGTCAGGCGGTAAGTGAGGCGGACCTTGCCGTCGGGAAGGGTGACATCGCTGATGGAAAGACCGCCTTTTACGGTCATCTGCTCTCCCATCAGATAGCTGTCCTGATACGTCCCGTCATAGGAATAGAAGTCACAGATAAAGTCGAGCTTGTCTCCGTCCTCGATCTCCGTGAGGTTTTTGGCAACCAGAGGCAGCGCGGCCTCTTCTCCGCTGTTTTCCGTTTCCTCATAGACTGTCTGCGCGCCGGCGATGTAACCGGTCGGAGTCTCATTGTCAAAGACAACAATGAGGTTTACGCGCTCGTCATTGAGGAATGCGGGAATGCGGCCCGTGATAGTCCAGGCATCGCCGTCCTCGGTCGTGTCGAGGTGGTAATAGGAAACGATCTGACCGTTCACCGCCAGCCATGTGTTCCCGTCGTCGGCCACGAGGTTTCCGTCCTCATCAAAACTGTAGATGTTGTCGAGTCCGAGGTCGATAAAGCCCTCTCCGTCGTCGTAGAACAGGTTGAGATCCAGCGACTGTACCAGCCCCCACTGCTGTTCGGACAGCGTCATGACAGGCCTGCCGTCCGCGTTTTCCGTCCAGAACAGGGCTGCCGTGTCTATGTGATTGTCGGTGATATACTGCAGGGCATCCTCTTCCGGAATCGAGCGGTCGCTCAAAAAGCCGGTGTTGCCGGAGGACAGGCCGCTGATGGAGCTGTAGTCTCCGCCCAGGAACGAACTCAGGAGCTGTCCGATCAGTTCTTCCGACGATCCGGAAGAACCGTACGGGGACGTGCCCGAGTAACTGCCGTACGACGATCCGCCGGAGCTGCCGCCGTAGGAGCCGCCGCCCGTTCCGTAGGAACTGCCGCCCAGAAGGCTGCCGAACAGGGAAGGAATCGGGGATCCGTACTCGCTTCCTCCCGCGGCCGCCTGACCGCCGGCCTCCATCTTCGCGAAGGCGCGGATCGCCTGGGCATAGTCGCTGTCCATACCGATCTCACTGTAGGTCTGTGTCGCCTTATCCACGTACCTCGTGCTCTGGTACGGGAAATAGATGGAAAGACCGTAGGCATTTGTCATCCCGGTAGAAGTCCGGTTGTACTTGACGGCGCCGCGGATCGCTTCCGCCAGTTCCTGTCCTTCCTTGCTGCCGACGTTATAAGCCAGATGCGCGAGGTCGACCTGGTCGATTCTGGTGGATCTGGCAAACTCCCTGGCGCCTCTGCGGGCGTTGGAGATCGTCTTGTAATCCTTCTCCTGAATGGATTTTGTCACAGATTTGGAAAAAGCGGTCAGTTTCTGCGGCATGGTCGCAGCAAGCTCCGCGAGATCCACGACCGAGAGCGTCGTCCCCTGTCCGGGCGTCCGCTGCGCGCATGTCTGGACAAAATCATCGACGATGCGTTTCCCCAGCTGGGCAGTGGGCATGGAGGTGTTTTTACTCAGGGCGCTCAGCCAGTTGGTATAGTACCAGCCGATTCCGGGTTCCGTCTCCTCGGAAGCGACCATATAGTCCGCGTACTGGTCGAGCATCAGCGCGGTCTCCGCCGTCGCCATCAGACAGGCATCAAATCCCACGAAATCAAATGTGACACCGGCGTCTTTCAGAGCGCGGTTGATGCCGGAAAGGCTCATGGAACCGCTGTTTTTGAATTTTTCGTCATATCCGTAGCCGGCCACCGAACCGGAGCCGTGATCCCAGAGGATCAGCTCATTGCGGTTCGCCGGGAAGTTCTTCGCGCAGAATTTGATAAAAGAGGAGAGCGTGGACGGATCCGTCATGGGAAGCGCGCCGACATTATCATTCAGACATATGACACCGCCCTTCTTCACCTGATAAATCTGGTTGGTTTTGCTGCTGATGATATTGTTGTTCCACCGGCTGCAGCCGCCCGTATAGACAATCAGGTTGATATTGTCCGACAGATCCGCGGAGATCATCTCCTGGAGATCCGATGTCGCCATCTTGCTGCGGGACTCCAGATCCGTACCGCACAGGTATACCATGATCGTCACGGTGTCCCGTCCGTTTCCGAGAATCTGCGTGCGCTTTTCTCTGGCGCCGGAAGCCACAGTGTCATTCAGCGTACCTGTCGCGCCGCTGGTCGACCACGTGCCCTGAGATCCCGAAGAACCGGAGGACGTCCCGGAAGAAGTGCCCGAAGAGGTCCCGGAAGAACTCCCGTAGCTGCCGCTGTTCAGCATTCCTCCAAAGCTTCCTCCCGAGGATTCGTTGGCACTTCCGTAGTCATATGTGACAGGGCTGTCGCTGCCGCCGGATCCCAGCAGATTGCCGCCTCCGAACAGATAAGCAATAATCGCGATAATGATCACAGGCAGACTCAGACCGGCTCCGCGGGTAATCTTCCGCCCTCCGCCGCCGCTGCCGCTTCCTTTTCCGCTGTACCCGTCCTGCGAACCGACAGGTCCTGTCCCCAGTCCGCTTCCTCTGCGGCCGAGTCCTGTCCCCTGCCCGGGCCCATTTTTCTCTCTGCCGCGCGGGCTGTCTCGATCCATGATTCCCACCTTTCCTAAAGAAACTGTGCCATCGCCGGAATCGGGCCGGTACACAGGATACTGATGCCGTCCGGATTTATGGCGCACAGGTCCACAGCGCCCCGCACAGACAAACTGTCCGCACAGAGTTTTCCGGCTTCCGTTTTGCTGACAACAGTATAACACGTCTGCCGCGGAAACGGTAAAAAAAACACAGGAATTCACAGGCACAAAACGACAGGCCCGACGGTCTGAAAAAGGCGCCGGGCCTGTCCTCGGGTATCCTGATCGCGCGGGCTGTCCTTATGTAATCATCAGCGCGCGTGACAGGGCTCTGCTCCGCGTTTTCGTATACCTTCCCGTTCCGGTAATGGGGCCGGTGATCCCTGCGATACGGCCCGGACAGCGGGCCGGTTTTAACTGTGCCTTTATGATCCGTCTGCGGACAGCTTCCCGCGGCATGGACCTGACAGCCTTCCTGCCGCGGACTGTTTCTTCCTGATCCGTCTGCGTACAATGATTCCCGCGACAGCAATCCCGGCAAGAACTGCTGTCAGAAGGTATGGCGTAATCACTGTTTCATCTCCTGTCCTTACTCTGGAATCAGTCCGGATTGTTTTCGGAGAGGAAGGGGTCACTTTGTTTTTTCCTGTGCTCTTTCCGGATCCCCCCGATGCGTCTGTTTTTTTCTGAGGTTCCGTTCCGGGAGATTCCGGT
>JAUNJS010000314.1 GCA_030533125.1 Eubacteriales bacterium
GGCAACATCCGGAGGAATTAATATGTATGATCATATTCTGAGAAACGGACGGCTTACCGACAGAGCAAACGGGTATGAGGATGCCTGCCTTGACCTGGCTGTGCAGGACGGTGTGATCGCGAAGATCGCCCAGTCCATCGAAGGGGAGACCAAAAACGAGATCGACCTGAAGGGCCTGACGCTCACACCGGGCCTGATCGATTATCACGCGCATTTTTTCAGCGGCGGAACAAACACCTCCCTGGAGTTTGCGGTCTACCCCGCAACAGGAGTCACCTTCGCGGTAGACGCCGGGAGCGCCGGCCCTTCCAACCTGGAGTCCTTCCTCCGCGTCCTCACCGAGCGGGAAAAGAGACATGCAGGGATCTTCCTGAACGTGTCCTCCGAGGGGCTCAGCTGCCTGGGCGACCACCCCGAGAACATCCATCCCGCTTATTTTAACGAGAAAAAAATCGTGGAGCTCTGCAGACGCTATCCCGGCCTGATCTGCGGCATCAAGGTACGGATCAGCGAGGAAATCTGCGAGATCAGCAATACCACAAGCTTCGACGCGCTCCGCGCGGCGATCGCCGTCGCGCAGAGCGCCGGGCTCCGCGTCTCCGTGCATATGCCCAATTTCCAGGGCGAACTCTCGGAGCTGATCGACATCCTGCGCCCCTGGGACATCTTCTGCCATGTCTTCACCCCGCAGAAGGGGATCCAGGACGGAGACGGGATCTCAAAGGAAGTATTCCGCGGACGGGAAAAAGGCATCCTCTTCGAATCAGCCTGCGGCAAAGGCCACCTGGGCCACGAAATCGCGAAAAAGGCGATCGCCGCCGGGTTCCTGCCGGACATCATCTCCGGGGACCTGACAAGGAACACTTTCGGAAACCGTCCCGCCGTATCCCTCCCCTGGCTGATGTCCAGGTTCATCGCGATGGGAATGTCCTTCGCCGACGTCCTCGAAACCGTCACGACCACGCCCGCGGCCCTGATCGGGAAGGCAGGCCGCATCGGTGCCCTCAAGGAGGGGGCGGCTGCGGATCTCGCCGTCTTCCGGATGGAGGAAGGGGAATTCGTCTTTGAGGACGCGCGCGGAGACCGGCTGACGGGAAATACACTCCTCGTTCCGGCGGCCACGATGATGGAAGGCGAGTGGGCGTTCAACAACCTGCCTTATCTGCAGTGACAAAAGCCTGCTGAGAATGATCTGCCGAAAGCGATCTGCTGAAAATGATCCGCCGGAAATCACCTGATGAACCTGACCTGTTAAAAAACCGGCGGACGCAACAATTGTTTATATGTTATTATTTTGAAATTTTTTATGTTTTACATTGTCTTTAAAACGGTTTATCCTTTAAGCATAAGATAAGTATAAGACAGCTGGCGGGCAGGCGCGATGACGCGCGCAATCTTATACATGCGTGGTATGCGTGGTCTGCGGCCCCGATGCATACCCCCGTTCTGCGGATCGTATGAAACGGAATCGTACGAAACGCAGTCTTACCGGGTGAAATCTTATTAAAGGCAGCCGCAATCATTGTGATTCAAGGGATGTTACAGGATGCGTTAGAGGGTGCATCGAAAAAACAAGGGATAATACAGGATGCACCCTCTTATACATCACAAAAGAGTAAGGAAAGGAGATGTCATGGGAGTTAAATTAATGGACTGCACGCTGCGCGACGGCGGCAACGTAGTTGGTGACGGTTTTGACGCGGTCATCGAAGATATGGTCATCGACGGGCTGACCGCCTGCCATGTTCCGTATATCGAGTTCGGCAATTCCAAGGGCATCGGGGCCTACGACCTCGGATACAAAAACTGCCTCTCCGACGACGAGTATCTCGATATCGCGGCCAAATATAAAGACCGCGGTTCCCTTCTGGGAATGTTCCTGAACGCGAAGCGCTTCAAGGACGAGAACGTGGCGAAGGGCAAGGACTGGGGCATCGGGTTCTTCCGCGTCGGCGCGGAGGCCGGCGACGCCGAGATCTCCCTCCCGGTCGTCAAGGCGGTGAAAAAGCACGGCGTCACGGCGTTCTATTCCCTGATGAAGGCCTACCTGCTGACCCCGGAACAGCTCGCGGAAGAGGCCAAAAAGCTTGAGGACGCCGGCCTCGACGAGATCACGATCATGGATTCCGCCGGCACCATGCTGCCCGAGCAGGTCGCCCGCTACACGACCTGCCTCAAGGAGGCCGTGAAGATCCCCGTGGCGTTCCACTGCCACAACAACCTCATCCTTTCCGCCGCCAACGCCGTCGAGGCGTACAAGAACGGCGCGGACATCCTGGACTGCGGCCTGATGGGCATGGCCCGCTCCGCCGGCAACCTCGCGACCGAGGCCTGCGTCGCCATCATGCAGCGCTACGGCGAGATGCAGGACATCGACCTGTACGGGATGCTTGACTTCATCGACGGCCGCCTGATGCCCGCCATGAAGGAGCGCGGATACCACAACCCCGTCAAGCCCCTCGACCTCACGCTCGGCATCTCCGGCGCGCACTCCAGCTTCGTCAAGACCTTCCGCAAGGTCGCCGAGGAGAACCAGGTCAACCTCTTCCAGCTGATCACCGAGGTCTCGAAGATCAACCAGAAGAATCCTTCCGAGGATCTGATGAGGGAAGTCGCCGCGAAACTGAAAGCGTAATCTCAGACCCTGCTGTTTTGAAGGAATCCGCCGCGAAACTTAAAGCGTAATCTCAGACTCTGCTGTTTTGAAGGAATTCGCCGCGGATCCGAAAAGAGTTTTTAAACAGTGCTGTTTTAAGGAATCCGTCGTGAAACCGAAAAGCGATTTCGACAATCTTTTTTTAAGGAATCCGCCGAGAAACCGAAAAACAATTTCAGACAATGATGCATATGTCAATAATCACAAATAATATATGTTTTACATTGTCGGCAATGCAGGTTATCCTGTAATTGCAAAGAACAAATAAGAGATTTATGGAACAAAAACCATATCTATAGGCAATCAATTATCAACAGAAAGGAAGGTAATGGAAATGGGATGGAAAGTATTACTGCCGCAGGAGCTTAAGCCGGACGCAAGGAAACTGCTGGAGGACCACGGACTTACACTGATCGACGGCCGCGGCTTCGAGACCGAGGACGTTATCGCCGATATGAAAGAGCATCAGCCTGACGCCATCATCGTGCGTATTACGAAGATGACCAGAGCCGTGTTCGAGGCAGCCGCCCCGAACCTCAAGTGCCTTGTCCGCCACGGTGCCGGCTACGACGCAGTCGACCTGGAAGCGGCCAAAGAGTTTGGCGTAAAGTGCCTCTATGCTCCTGTCGCGAACAGCACTTCTGTCTGCGAGACAGCGATCCTGCACATGCTGTTTGCTTCCTTCAACGTCAAGCGTCTGCAGAAGATGCTCATGGTTGACTTCTATGACGCCAAGCTCAAGACCGAAATGCACACCCTGAGCGGCAAGACGCTCGGCATCATCGGCTGCGGCAACATCGGAAGCCGCGTCGCGAAGCGCATGCTGGCCTTCGAGATGAACGTCATGTGCTATGACCCTTACAAGCCCGCGAAGGATTTCCCGGACGGCGTCGAAGTCGTGCGTGATCTGGACCGTATTTTCAAAGAGAGCGATTTCGTCTCCCTGCATGCCCCGAACACCGTCGTGACCAGGAACATGGTCAACAAGGAAACGCTCGCTATGATGAAGCCCACCGCGTTCCTGATCAACACAGCCCGCGGCGCGCTTGTCAACGAGCAGGATCTCTATGAAGCCCTGACAACCGGCGTGATCAGAGGCGCGGGCCTCGACGCAATCGCGCATGAGCCGATCCTTCCCGATATGCCGCTCGTCGACCTTCCCAACTGCCTCATCACACCTCACGTCGGCGGCAACTCCCAGGAAGCTGCGCTCCGCGCCTCCTATCATGCCGCGCTCGGCGTTCTGGAGATGTACGAGGGCAAGGAGCCGACATGGCCGATTCCTTATATCGATTACGCAACCGCGCAGACCTATGATGATGTGAAGATTCCGGACAGGAAACCCGCAGGCATCTACGACTATTGATCGATTGATTTATTCATCGAACGAAGACAATTGCCATTCCTCGATGAAACATCGGATGGAAATTGACGCAGTCCATTGATGGAACCTTGTGCAGAACTTACACGATCCATTGATGGGACATCGAGCATAAACTGACGCAGTCCATTGATGGAACCTT
>JAUNJS010000315.1 GCA_030533125.1 Eubacteriales bacterium
TACGAACTGGGGACGCCTGCCCTTTCTTCAAAGGCGAAAAATTTCTTTATAGAAAGAGCTCCGTCCTACGATCTGCGCTTTAGCGATCACGGACCGGTAAGCGTCGAATATGAGTGCTAGGAGGCATATTTTGTTTAAAAAGCGGGATAAGAAAAAGGAAGAGGACCTGAAAGAAGAAGCGGAGGAAAAAGAGGAAAAAGAGATGAAGCTGAGAGCACTGCTGCAGGACCTGTCTTATCATCTGAATACTTTGCGGGGAGAGCGGATTCCGGACGGGGAGACCCGTGAGGCACTGCTGGACACGGAGATCACCGTAATTACGGACAAATCCGGAAAAGTGGTGCCGGAAAGCCTGTTTTTCTGTATCAAGGGGGCTGTCAGCGACGGACACGCGTTTGCGGGGAAGGTTCTGGAGAGCGGAGCCGGGGCCCTGGTCGTAGAGAAGGATCTCGATCTTTCGTCCTTTGCGCCTGTTTCAGCGGCGCCCGCCATTGTCCGGGTGGAGAGCACGCGCCACGCCATGGCCGTTATATCCGCGGCGTTTTACGGGAACCCGGCAGGAGAAATGAAGCTGATCGGGATCACGGGCACGAAGGGCAAGACCACGACGGCCTATATGATCCGCTCGATCCTGGAGGCGGCGGGCATCCGCACAGGCCTGGTGGGGACGATCGAAACCCTGTACCGCGCTCCCGGCGGGGAGGTCAGGATCCCGTCTGCGAACACGACGCCGGAATCCATTGTGCTGCAGAGGACGTTCCGGGAAATGGCGGACAGCGGAGTGCAGGCCGTCGTCATGGAGGTGTCCTCCCAGGCGCTCATGCTGGAGCGGACGGGCGGTTTTGTATTTGACATCGGAATTTTTACGAACCTGTCCCCGGACCACATCAGTCCGATTGAACACAAGAGCTTCGAGGAATACCTGTATTACAAAAGCCTGCTGTTCAGGCAGTGCCGGGTCGGAATTTTCAACGGGGATGATCCGCATTTGGAAAAAATCCTCGAGGGGCACACCTGTACCGTGGAGACCTACGGCCTGGGCGAAGGGTGCGGCCTGCGGGCGGAGAAGATCGGTCTCGTCCATACGCCGGGCGAACTCGGCGTCACCTTTGATGTGGTGACCGGATCGGAATCTGTTCATGACGGGGGGCGGCAGGCGGTCCTGCACGCGCATGTACCTGCTCCGGGGCGCTTCAGCGTATACAATGCCCTGTGCGCCGTTGCGGTCTGCAGACATTTCGACGTACCGGAGGAAGCCATTCGCGACGCCCTCCGGCAGGTGTCTGTCCGCGGCCGGATCGAGATGGTCCGGGTCAGCGATGCTTTTACGCTTCTGATTGACTACGCGCACAATGCTATGGCTCTGGACAGCCTTCTCAGAACCCTGCGGGAATACGACCCCGCGCGACTCGTCTGCGTCTTCGGCTGCGGCGGAAACCGCGCCCGGTCCAGACGCTTTGAGATGGGGAAGGTCAGCGGGGAACTGGCGGATCTGACGATCATCACCTCCGACAATCCCCGCGACGAGGAACCCATGGAAATCATCGCGGACATCATCACCGGGATCACCCCGACCGGGGGCAGCCATGTGGCGATCCCCGACCGCAGGGAGGCGATCCGCTATGCCATCGAACACGGGCAGCCCGGCGACATTATCGTTCTGGCCGGGAAGGGGCATGAGGACTACCAGGAGATCCGGGGCAGAAAATATCCCATGGACGAGCGCGTGCTCATCCGCGAGGTCCTGGAGGAGCTGCGCGGCAGAGGAGACGGCCCTGCCTTCTGCCGGGAGGATACTGTTTGAGAGAATACGCACAGGTGATTATCGATATTTCCCGCCGCGGCCTGGATCGTCTGTTTACCTACAGAATCCCCGCGTCCATGCGGGACGCCCTGCGCGCGGGAAGCATTGTTGTGGTTCCCTTCGGCGCGGGCAATACGCTTCGCAGGGGCTATGTGGCCGGATTTTCCGACGAGGCGGATCTGCCGCGGGAGAAGATCAAGGAGATCGCGGAGATCGTGGAGCCCGCGCGGGGATATTCCATGGAGGACAACAGCGAGTTTTACCTGCAGCTGGCGGCATGGATGAAAAACCGCTACGGCGCGACTATGGCAGCGGCAATGCGCACAGTGCTCGCTTCCCGCAAGGGGGGGAAAATCCGGGAGAAGCGGCTGATCCGGCTTCTGCTCTCTCCGGAGGAGGCGCGGGGACAGCTGGAGCTTTTTGAACAGAAACACCAGACTGCCCGGGCCAGGCTTCTGCGGGAGCTTCTGGAGGCGCCGCAGCTGCCGTGGACGCTTGTGACGAGCAGGCTGCACGTCTCTTCGTCCGCCATAGGCGCCATGAAGCGCGCCGGCATTCTCGCGGTCGACAACGTACAGGAGCTGCGCAATCCCGTCAATGTTTCTCCGAGCAGCCGCACAGGGATGGAGCTGAGCCCCGAACAGCGGCGGATCGTGGACACCGTAGTCGCGGATTTTGACAGGCTCCGGCCGCGGACGGTTTCCGTGAGCCTGCTGCACGGGGTGACCGGCAGCGGCAAGACGGAGGTCTATATTCATATTATCCGGGAGATCTGCGCCCGCGGGCGGCAGGCCATCATGCTGATCCCGGAGATCTCGCTCTCCTTCCAGACCCTGATGCGGTTTTACAGCCATTTCGGAGACCGGGTGAGCGTCGTCAATTCCATGATGTCGGATGCGGAGCGGGCCGATCAGTGGGAGAGGGCCCGCCGCGGGGAGATCGACGTCATCATCGGCCCCAGGAGCGCCTTGTTCACCCCGTTTTCCCGCCTGGGCGTGATTGTCATTGACGAGGAGCATGAACACAGCTATAAAAATGAATCCATGCCCAAATACCAGACCCGGGACGTGGCGGAGGAAATCGCGCGCATGCACGGCGCCGTCCTGGTCCTGGGAAGCGCGACGCCGTCCCTCGAATCCTACTGGCGCGCGCGGCAGGGCGAAATCCGGCTGTTCCGGCTGAGGGAGCGCCTGACCGGAGGAACCCTCCCGCAGGTGGAGACCGTGGACATGCGCAGAGAGCTGCAGTCCGGGAACCGCTCCATCCTCTCCGGCAGCCTGTATAAAAAAATCGAGGACAGACTGCGGAAGGGCGAGCAGAGCATGCTCTTTATCAACCGGCGCGGATTCGCCGGCTTTGTCTCCTGCAGAAACTGCGGCTTTGTGCCCAGGTGTCCCCATTGTGACGTCGCGCTCTCCCTGCACACCGCCCGTGACGGGGGCAGGCTCGTCTGTCATTACTGCGGCTATTCGCGCGCCGCGTTCCGCACCTGTCCCGAGTGCGGTTCCCGCTATGTGACGGCCATGCGCGCCGGGACGGAAAAGATCGAGGGGATGCTCCGCGAGACCTTTCCGCAGGCGCGGATCCTGCGCATGGACGCGGACACCACCCGCCGCAAGGACAGCTATGAGAAAATCCTCTCGGCTTTCGCGTCGGAGGAAGCGGACATTCTCCTGGGCACCCAGATGATCGTGAAAGGACACGATTTCCCGGGGGTGACCCTGGTCGGCATCCTCATGGCGGATCTGTCGCTCTATGGAGAAGACTATCGCGCGGCGGAACGCACCTTTCAGCTCCTGACCCAGGCGGCCGGACGGGCGGGCCGCGGGACCCGGGCGGGCGACGTCGTCATCCAGACCTATCAGCCGGAGCATTACGCCATCCGGCACGCGGCCATGCAGGATTACGAGGGCTTTTACGAGGAGGAGATCGCCTACCGGAAGCTCATGCGCTATCCTCCGGCGGCCCATATGATGGCGGTCCAGATCCAGTCGGAGGACGAAGACGCCGCGCTGCGCGCCGCCGGGGAGATCCGGCGGGAGCTTGCAGGTGTGTCGGCCGTGCCGGATGAGATGACGCCGGCCCCGGAGCCCGGGTTCATGATCATAGGCCCCGCAGGCGGTTCCTTCAAAAAGCTCCGGGACATGTTCCGCTTTGTCCTGTATATTAAATCCGAAAAATATGATACACTGATCCGGTGCAAGGACTGTGTAGAGCGGATGGAGACGGCGCAGGCGGGCCGCAAAGAAATGCTGCAGGTGTTCCGGCAAGTGGACATCCAGTTTGATTTTGATCCAGTCAATCCTTTTTAAGGCTGCATTGCCGCCGCATCGGGGCTGAACCGGAGGAATCCCGCCGCGCTTCACC
>JAUNJS010000316.1:0-3910 GCA_030533125.1 Eubacteriales bacterium
TCGACGACCATGATGTGCTATTCTGGGGATGGTTCTCTCTGACACTGGAAAAAAGGTGTCAAAGGAACCGTCCCTTCTGACATCATCCCTTCTGACACCGGAAAAAAGGTGTCAAAGGAACCGTCCCTATGACACCCCTATGACACCCGGAAAAATTGAAAGGAAAGTAAAATGATCATTGATGAAATCAGGGAAGAGCTATTTCGGATGCAGGACGAAAAATACAGGCTTTTTCAGGGAAAGCTGATCCCGGGCGTCGATCCGGATACGATCATCGGGGTACGGACGCCCGATCTGCGGAAACTTGCGAAAAAGCTTGTAAAAAACGATGACATCGATATCTTCCTGCGCGCGCTTCCGCATAAGTATTTTGACGAAAACCAGCTTCATGCCTTTATCGTATCGGAGATGAGGGACTACGCCTCCTGCCTGAAATCGGTGAACCGTTTCCTTCCGTATGTCGACAACTGGGCGACCTGTGACCAGATGTCCCCGAAGGTTTTTAAAAAGCATAAGAAGGAGCTGCCCGATTCCATCAGAGAGTGGCTCTCCGCGGGAGATACCTATACTGTACGCTTTGGCATCGGTATGCTGATGGAGCACTTTCTGGACGAATCCTTTGATCCCCTGTATCCTGAAATGGTGGCAGGGATCCGCTCGGAGGAATACTACGTCCGGATGATGGCGGCATGGTATTTCGCGACAGCTTTGGCAAAACAGTATGAGGCGGCGCTCCCGTATCTCGAGGAACAAAAGCTTGATCCCTGGACGCATAACAAAACGATCCAGAAGGCTTGCGAAAGTTACCGGATCAGCCCGGAGCAGAAGGAACTCCTGAGAGGGCTGAAAGTGAAAGCGAAGAAATGACGACAGTTCCTTTTCCCGCATACTGCGCACGAAAACGCGCCGCTTCCGAACCTCTTCAAACAGATCACAGGATTCAGACACTCTGTATAAAAATTTGTTTGTTTTTGTGCATTTTTTCCATATCTGGTATATAATAAGATTCATAAATGTGTCAAACCGCTGTATTCTTTTGACCGGGCCGCAAAGCGTCTGCACGGGAATACGCCGGTGAAGTGATGCTGTGATTTTGCCTTGTGGAACCGCGGGCGCGGTTCAGAAAGGAGAGGGTAAAGTGGCTTCAAAAATCTATGAATGCATTTCCAGGATTGCGGACATTATCATCGAGAACAAGGATTTTCTCACCGAGCTCGACCGGGAAATCGGCGACGCGGACCACGGAATCAACATGGCGAGAGGTTACACGGAAGCACTGGGACAGCTCCCGCAGGAGGAGACGGACATCGGCGCCGTGCTTAAGAAAACCGGCATGGTCCTGCTCTCCAAGGTCGGCGGCGCTTCCGGTCCCCTGTACGGTACGGCCTATATGAAAGCTGCCAAAGCAGCAGCCGGAAAGACTACGCTGACAGTCCAGGACGGCAAGGAGATCTTTGAGGCCATTATCGGCGGCATCAAACAGCGCGGCAAGTCGGAACGCGGTGAAAAGACTATGCTCGACGCCATCATTCCGGCTTACGAAGCCTTCAGCGCCGCAGCCGGGGAAGGCAAAGACCTTTCCGGGTGCCTGGACGCGATGTGCGCCGCCGCGGCGGAAGGCGTGGAATACACCAAAACCATCCGGGCCACAAAAGGCCGCGCAAGCTACCTCGGCGACCGCAGCATCGGCCATCAGGACCCGGGGGCAACGTCCTCCCTTCTTACCATGGAGGCAATCCGGGATTTTCTGAAATAATGGATTAAAACCGCACCGTTTTGATGAAGGGAAGGGTTTTAAGGGGTTGGATTCGGAAAGGAAAGATCCTGGAGGAATAATCCCGGAAAATCTTTATCAGGGCTTCGAACAGGCTTTGTACTTGAAAAGGAAAAGCCCTGGAAAGAAATTGTTGTAAAAAAACTTCGGAAAGGAAAAGCTATGGTTGGAATCGTTATCGTTTCTCACAGCAGGCTCGCCGCGGAGGGCATCCGTGAACTCGCCGCCCAGATGGCAGGACCGGAGCTGCGCCTGATTGCCTGCGGCGGACTGGAGGACGGCAGTATCGGCACCGATGCCATGCGGATCCGGGACGCGATTATAAGTGCCGACAGCGGCGACGGCGTGTGCGCTATGGTAGACCTGGGCAGCGGCATTATGAGTACGGAGACCGCCATGGAACTTCTCGAATTCGACGAAGATTACGAGGGCCTGCGCGTACAGATTGCTGACGCGCCGGTTCTGGAGGGCTCTGTCAGCGCCGCCGTCTCCGCTTCTGCCGGGGACAGCCTTGAAGAGGTCGTCGCGGCCGCGGAAGAAGCGCGCGGCATGTGTAAGCTCTCGCAGTGATACATTCATGTGTAAGCTCTCGCAGTGATACATACAGAATAGAAGAACTTATCAGAATAATAGAAAAACAATTCAGGACCTGTGTGTTCTGCAGCAGCACGATCATTTTTTCAAATCAAATCAGGAGGTTATCATGAAAAAACTGATTAACGGTGTCGACAATGTTGTAGATGAAATGCTCAAAGGAATGGTCGCGGCGTTCCCGACGTATATCGAGCGCGTTCCGGACACGGATGTTGTCGCGCGCACCGGCGCAAAGAAAACCGACAAGGTCGTCCTGATCAGCGGCGGCGGCAGCGGACATGAGCCCGCACACGGCGGCTATGTCGGAAAGGGCATGCTGGACGCGGCTGTGGCAGGCGCGGTTTTCACTTCTCCCACACCCGACCAGGTCTACGAAGCAATCAAGGCGACCGAGTGCGGCAAGGGCGCTCTTCTGATCATCAAGAACTATACCGGCGATGTCATGAACTTCGAGATGGCCGCCGACATGGCTGCCGATGAAGACATTGCCGTGGACAAGGTTGTCGTCGCCGATGACGTCGCTGTCGAAAACTCCACCTGGACTACCGGCCGCCGCGGCATCGCGGGCACGATCTTTGTGCACAAGATCGCCGGCGCCTGCGCGGAGACCGGCGCTGACCTCTCCGAAGTCAAGCGTGTCGCCGAGAAGGTCATTGCGAACGTCCGCTCCATGGGCATGGCTGTTTCCCCCTGCACCGTCCCCGCTGTCGGCAAGCCCAGCTTCGAGCTCGCGGAAGATGAAGTCGAGATCGGCATCGGCATCCACGGCGAACCCGGCACCCACAGGGAGAAAATCACGCCCGTCAATGACACGGTCGACCATCTCGTCGGAAAGATCCTGGACGAAGGCATCTACGCAGAGGGCGACGAAGTCGCCGTGATGGTCAACGGCATGGGCGGAACTCCCCTGAGCGAACTCTTTATCGCAAATCTCCGCGTCAAAGAGATCCTCGATGAGAAGAAGATCAAGATCGCCAAGACTGTGGTCGGGAACTACATGACCTCTCTCGACATGGAAGGCTTCTCCGTCACCCTCCTGAAGCTCGATGACGAACTCAAGGGCTTCCTGAACGCCCCCGCCGACACCCCGGCTTATAAAGAGTTCTGATCAGAGCTCCGAAAACGCAGCATGCGCTGATTTATGAGGATATCATATGTCTTTTCTGGATATTTTTAAAACCGTCGACATCAACAAAGAACTGAACCGTTGCAGGACCACAAAGGGATCGATCCTTCTGGACGTGCGCTCGGAAGAGGAATACCGCGCCGGGCACATCAGCGGCAGCCGGAATATTCCCGTCGAAAAGATCAGCAACGCGCCCAATCTCCTGCGTGACAAATCCGCGCCGCTTTTTGTCTACTGCCGGAGCGGTTCCCGCAGCAAAAAGGCGGTTTCCGAACTCCGGAAGATGGGATACACCGAGGTGTTTAACATCGGCGGTATCGAGCAGTATCAGGGACAGCTCCAGAGGGGAAAACGCTAATACACCGCTCAGGAAATACTGGTGAATAACGTGCCGGATATTTTTACAGATACAATTT